>CAIRFY010000642.1 GCA_903877945.1 uncultured Oscillochloris sp.
GGGGGAACAGTGCATTGGTTCCCCCCCGCGTGCGGGGGGGCTAGGGGGGGTAATTCAAACTACAACTGCAGTAGTATCGGGTATCGGCTATTCCCACGTCACCCCCTTTCGGGTACACAAAACCACAGCGTTGTGCCGCAGGGCGGCGGCGCCAGCGAGGACTATGGACAGAACTCCGTGCGTCTGGGTAAGGTCGCCCGCGCACGAGTCAGGGATGCGTTGTCGTTCGGTCTGGTGATGTGCCGTCAGTGTCTCGAAGATTGCTCCTCGTCGTTGAGCAGCCTAGTGACACTGAACTACAGGGACGTTGGTAACTTGTCTGCTACGATCCCTAACGAGGGCTGGCACGCGCTACGGCGAGCGTGCGGGGAGGATCGTGGAGAATGGTTTATTGTGGGTGAACGTACCCTTAATCATAGCAGACCATTCCGGCATGCGTCAAGGGTCTGAGACGGGCAAGAATATTCAAAAATGTTTCATTTTTGAAATACTACGTTTCATGAATGTTGCATGACGCTGCATAACCGCTGTGCGCTGCACAGTGTATGTTCGCATCATGCATCATAGCACCTCACGGATGCGGCGCACGCCAAAAGTCGGCCTTGGTGATGCCGTAACGCACCATCTTGCGCCAGAGGGTGGCCCGGCTAACGCCCAACAGATCGGCGGTGCGCCCGAGGTGGCCGGCGGTCTGGTGACCGGCGCGAAGGATAGCCTCACGCTCGCTCATCTGATTGCTATCGTCAAGGCGCGGGCTGTCAGGAGTCTTGATCGGCGCGGCGACATGAATGATCGCGGGCGGCAGATCCTCCAGGTCGATCACGCTCTTCTCGCTGCTGTGCAGCACCCGCTCGATCATCAGTTCCAACTCGCGCACATTGCCCGGCCAGGGGTAGACCCGCATGGCCTGGAGCGCATCAGGAGCGAAGGCCACCTGGCGTCCGAGGCGGTCGCTCAGCAGCAGCAGCAGGTGGTTGATCAGCAGGAGCAGGTCGTCGCCACGGGCGCGCAGGGGCGGGATCTCGACAGTGAAGGCACTCAGGCGGGCGGCCAAGTCGGCGCGAAAACGGCCCTCTTGCACCTGACGCTCCAGGTCGGCACAGGTAACGATGATCCGCACATCGATCAGCAGGGGCTGCACACCACCGGTGCGGATGATCCGCTTCATCTCTATCGCACGCAGCAGCCCGGTCTGTAGATCATAGGGGAGGACTCCGACTTCTTCCAGGTAGAGCAGCCCGCCGTGGGCCAGTTCAATTTTGCCAGGACGACCGCGTTGGTCGCCCGAACGTGGGCCGCCCTCCACTCCAAATAGCTCACTGCTCAGCAGGATACGCGGCACTGCTGCGCAGTTTAGCCGCACAAACGGCCCATGGGCGCGGGTGCTGGCGTTATGAATCGCCTGAGCGAAGATCTCCTTGCCTACGCCCGACTCGCCGTGGAGCATCACGGCACCACTGGCACCGGCGGCCATATGGGCCTGGTGGAGCGCCTGGAACATCGCGGGACTCTGTCCAACAATATCGTGGAAGGTAAACTGGGCCTGGGCACCGACGACCCGCTGCACAAGCTGGTGGATGCTCTGGGCTGGCCGAATGACGATCAGGGCACCGAGGTAGCGACGGGCGTGTGTCCAGACGGGGCGGACGCTACAGAGTGCGGGCAGGGCGACCTTCCGACTCTGCCAGAGTACCTCCTGTTCGACAAGCTCGGCATGGGTATGCAGCGCCTGACGCACCATCTCGGGCAAAATCAGAGCCTGCTCAAAGGGCCGACCAGCCACCGCACGGACACTGACCCCCAGTATCTCAGCGGCCCGGCTGTTGATCCTGCGGATCTCGGTGCCTGGGCCGATAAAGATCAGCCCTTCGCTCATCGTCTCCAGGATGGCATAGAGCTCGGCCAGTTGATCATTCGCGTCAGCGAGCAGTTGGTCGGCCCGCATCTGGTTGTGTAGGGCCTGCGCGGTTGCAATGGCTAGGCCGAGGGTGTGGAGGTTGGCACCCTCGGCGGCAGTAAGGATCGCCAGAGCGCCCAGCGGTCGCCCATCCACATCAAAGATGGGCGCGGCGGCAATCGCCAGAGGCCACAGGTGATGGCTGTAGTGTTCCACGCCGACTGTCTGGAAGGGCAGGGTCTCGCGCAGCGCCAAATCCACGGCGTTGCTCCCCGCCCGCTCCTCGCTCAGATCAACCGGCGGAACCACGCCGCAATTGCGGGCCAGCGCCACCACAGATAGATCGCCCTCAAGGTGTACGACCACCGCCTGAGCGTCGGCGAGGGCCACCGCAAAGCCGGGCCGCTCGATCATCTGGTAGAGATCTTCTATTGATGAGCGGGCCACATTCAGGAGCTGGAGGGCCGGGCTGTCAGGCGAATCGACCGCTATCGGGCCGTCGCTCGGACTCTGCTCACGCAGAATGCAGCGCTGCCACGAGCGCTGGATGGGTGGAATGGGGGTGGTCTCCATCCTACCGTGGCACCTGCTGGGTCAGGCAGTGCCACGCCCCCAGTCCCCAGATGATATCGGTGCAGTCGATGCCGACGACCTGCCGCATCGGGAAGCAACTCTGGATGATCGCGGCGGCGCGCTGGTCGTTCGGGTGGTTGTAGAAGGGCACCAGCACGATGGTGTTGGCGATGTAGAAATTGGCATAACTGGCCGGCAAACGCTGGCCCTCGTACACCACCGGCGGCGGCATTGGGAGCGTGCGAATCGTCAGAGGTCGCCCATCCAGGCCGGTCATCAACTGGAGCCGACGCAGATTCTCCTGAAGAATGGGGTAGTTTTCATCCTGCGGATCTTCTTCAACGGCGGTAAGAATCGTATCGGTAGCCACAAACCGCGAGATGTCGTCAATATGGCCGTCGGTATCGTCGCCGATAATGCCATCGCCTAGCCAGAGGATCTTCTGCACTCCAAGAAAGCTGCGTAGGCGGGACTCGATCTGCTCACGGCTCAGCTCGGGGTTGCGGTTAGGGTTGAGTAGGCACTGCTCGGAGGTGAGCAGCAAGCCTTGGCCATTCACATCAATCGAGCCACCCTCCAGAATCATCCCGGCCTTATAGCGCGGCACATCGAGGTACTCGGCCATATACCCAGGAACCTGATTGTCGAGGTCGGAAGGCGGGTACTTGCCGCCCCAGGCGTTGTACTCCCAGTCGGTGGCAGCCAGGGATGAAGAATCACCGTGCAGGTCTTCATCCGTCACCACAAAGATCGCCCCGTGGTCACGGCACCAGGCGTCGTTGGTGCGGAACGTGTGGAGCCGGATGTCGCCGGTTGCCCCGGCCTCGTCCAGCAGCGCACGAGCGCGAGAAGCCAGATCCGCGTCGCCCACATTAATATGGACGGTCTCGGATGTGGCCAGAGCGGCGACCATACGTGCATAGACCGGCTGGATACGGTCAAATTTACCGGGCCAGCTCGACTCCTTATGCGGCCACGAGAGCCAGGTCGCCTGATGCGGCTCCCACTCGGCGGGCATGCGGTAGCCCAGTTGTGAGGGTGTCGTGCTGAATGCTGAATGCTGAATGCTAGGGCTCACCATTATAGTCCTAATAGTCCTAGCCCGTAAAACCCAGGAGCTTCAGCCCTGGGATAGAAGGGCTTCATCCGCTTTAGCGGCCTTATAGCAATCCTAAATTGGTTATGAAAAGGAGTCGAGCCTTTAGGCGTCCTTATCCGGCTAAAGCCTTGACTCCACACAACAACCCCAAGAGGATTGCTATAGCTTCTGAACTTGCGTAATACACTGTAACGTGTTATATTACGCAGATGCGTAAGGCGTTCAAATATCGAATCTATCTCACGAAAGGCCAACAGCGTATTCTTGAGCAGCAGCTTGAGGAGTGCCGCTGGGTCTATAACAAACTGCTTGCCGAGCGCAAGCGGGCATATGAGGAACGCGGCGAGTCGCTGCGTAAATACGATACGCTGAACCTCCTTCCGATCTGGAAGCTGACTCGCCCATCCATGAAGCTCGTGCATAGCCAGGTGCTCCAGAACATCGGCATACGTGTTGATCTGGCCTTTCAAGCCTTCTTCCGCCGGGTGAAAGAAGGAGCCGCCGAAGTCGGTTTCCCCCGTTTCAAAGGCTTTGGCCGGTACGATAGCGTGACCTACCCTCAATATGGAAATGGCGTGCGGCTGGAGGGTGCGCGGCTCATCCTCTCGAAGATGGTGGGCGCAGTCGCAATCGTCTTGCATCGTCCCGTGGAGGGTACACCCAAGACGGTGACGCTCACCCGGTCGCGCACCGGCAAATGGTTCGCCTGCTTCTCGTGTGAGACGGAGGCCGAGCCGCTGCCGCTCACGACGGCCCGCGTCGGCGTGGACGTGGGCCTGGCATCGTTTGCCACGTTCTCGGACGACACGCCGCCTATTCCTAATCCCCGGTTCTATCGCCGTGATGAGGCGGATCTGAAACGTGTCCAGCAGCGCAAGGACGCGGCGAAGCTGGCGCAGGACTGGCCGGAAAACGCCAAGCAGAAGGGCATCTTGGCGAAGATCCACGAGCGGATCGCCAACCGACGTAGCGACTTCGCCCATAAGGAAAGTCGCAAGCTGATCAATGCCTACGGGCTGATTGTGTGTGAAGACCTCGCCCCGCAGGAAATGGGGGCGAAGTCCAGCCGAGGGATGCGCAAAAGCATCTTGGACGTGGCCTGGTCGATGTTCATCTGCATGACGGTTGCCAAAGCGGAAGAAGCTGGGCGACAGGTGATTCTGGTGAACCCCAGGAATACGACCAAGATGTGTTCGCACTGCGGTAAACTGGTGGTCAAGACGTTGCGGGATCGCACGCATTCCTGCCCCTATTGTGGTCTGGTCATGGATCGTGATAAGAATGCGGCGATCAATATCCTGCAACGGGGTCTCCAGACACTTCGACCATGACTCTGCGGGATGGGGCGGCATCCCCTTGAAGCCCAGCAGCTTTCGCGCTGGGAGCCGTCACTCGTCAATATACCTTTTCGTTATCTCGTCATAGGCATCGATCCGGCGGTCACGCAGGAAAGGCCAGTGGGTGCGTTGAACATCAAGGCGGGCCAGGTCCACGGGGACAATCAGGGTGGTCGCCACATCTGTCGGAGCCTTGGCAAGAATGGTGCCGCTGGGGTCGCTGAGGAAACTCTGGCCCCAGAATTCAATGCCGCCAGCGGGGTCGCCCTCGTGGCCGGTGCGGTTGACGCTCACCACATAACAGCCGTTGGCCACACCGTGCGAGCGCTGGATGATTTCCCAGCTCTGGTGCTGGGCCACGCCATACTCGGCCTTCTCGCTGGGGTGCCAGCCAATAGCGGTAGGGTAGAAGAGCAGATCGGCACCGCGTAGCGTGGTGAGCCGGGCCGCCTCGGGGTACCACTGATCCCAACAGATTAGCACACCAACCCGGCCAAAACGAGTGCGAAAGACCTTAAAACCCAGGTCGCCGGGTGTGAAGTAGAACTTCTCGTAAAAGAGCGGGTCGTCAGGAATGTGCATTTTGCGGTACTTGCCGAGGTAGCTGCCGTCGGCGTCGATCACCGCAGCGGTGTTGTGATAGAGTCCTTCGGCGCGTTTCTCAAAGAGGCTGGCGATGATCACCACACCCAGATCACGGGCCAGCGTACAGAACACCTCCGTACTCGGGCCGGGTACAGACTCGGCCAGGCCAAAGTTGACGTGTTCCTCGCTCTGACAGAAGTAATGCGAGCGGAATAGCTCGGGCAGGCAGATGATCTGGGCACCCTGGGCCGCCGCCACGCGCACGCAGGCCATAGCGTCGGCCATGTTTGCCGCCGGGATGTCCGACATACTCATCTGGACGAGGCCGATGTTGACGATGCGAGAGGCGCTCATGGTTCACTCCAATAGTCTCGCGCTGCCGAGTCGCTCTGCCAGTTACCGCCAGGCAGCTTGGGCAGATCGCCTGCGCGAATACGAGCCAGGCTCGCGGTGCCGGCCACGTAGATCCACGCGAGGCGCGGGCCAGCGGTGGTGTCAACCGTCACCAGCAGGCGCTCGTAGGTGTTGTTCGTGCCGCCCTGCGTATAGCCCTCCAGGCTGTCGAGTTGGGCCAAAACAGCGGCGTAGTCATCGTCGGCCACGCTAATAAGGGTGCCACTGACCTGTTCATCGGGCGCGGCCAGATCCGGCTCAGCGACGAGGTAGGGGTAGGGGCCAGCGGAGTAGAGGGCTGTGCCGATCACACTGGCCGCTTCCTCGCCTCGCGTGCGCCCGGCCAGGAAGCGTGCGTAGTTCGGCTCGCCGGGCTTGAGCGTGCCGTAAACAAAGAAAGGGTGGCGCATAGTGGCTATACTATACCAGGATTTTCCCAGAGGGGGCACGGTGGCATATGCGGGCAGGGCTGTTGCAAAGTCCGCAGATCGCCGGACAGCCCTCACCCCCCAGCCCCCTCTCCCTGACCGGGAGAGGGGGAGTCGGATGCGTCCTGGTGCGGAATCTCCCTTCTCCCCGTGCGGGAGAGGGGCTGGGGGTGAGGGCCGGAGGGTGACTTTGCATCAGCCCTGCATATGCTGGCGTGAACACCAC
>CAIRFY010000643.1 GCA_903877945.1 uncultured Oscillochloris sp.
ATCGGCCCGTAGCCGACGCAATTCAGCCCCCGGCGCGGCTGCGACCCAGCCGCTATCTGCGGGAGCGGCGCTGGGACTGGGCGGCGAACTGGTAGGGGGGGGTGGGCCGGTGGGCGTGGGCATCAGGGTCGCCGCAGGTATGGGCGCGCTGTCCGGGATGGTTGCAGGACGCCCGCAGTTCGTCAGTAGCAGCCCGCAGGCGGCTAGGGTGAGAGTCATTCGTCGCAAGAGAACACCTTCCCCTCGCGTCACCCCGCCCCTGGTCATCGTTGCCGCCGGGCGATGATCGCCTGGTGGATCTCCTCACCGACAGCATACTCAGCGCGGGACTCGTCATCGGACAGGAGCAGTTGGGGTAGGGGACGTGGATAAACACCGTCTCTCGCGATGACGACCATGCTGAAGTAGCCCTTCGTGCAGATGCGGCGGTCGCCGAGCAGTGGGTGTTCGCCATAGATCCGTACCCGCACCACCATCGAGGTGCGACCGACAAAGATCACCTTTGAGAATGCCTCGATAATCTCACCCTGGCCGATGGGGGCACGAAAGTCGATCCGCTCACTCGATGCCGTGACCACCGGCTGACGGCAGAAGCGCAGTGCGGCGATGGATGCGGCCTTATCCATCAGAGCCATCACATCGCCGCCGAACATCGTGCCGTAGCCATTCGTCTGATGCGGCAGGATAATGTCGGCTATATGTTCTTCGCTGGCCACGCGTGCGGCCTGGTTATTCTCTATCTCACTCACAGAAAAACCCCTTTAGCAAGGTTCAAATTGGACGTTTCCAGCGTGACAGTCTCGCACAGCCCTCACCCCCCAGCCCCCTCTCCCTGAGCGGGAGAGGGGCAGGGGGTGAGGGTCGTCCGGCGGCAAACTGTCAAGCGTGATTGAACCTTGTCTTTAGTCTCTACCTTTTGCCATTCTGCATTCTGCATTTTGCATTTTGCATTTTGCATTTTGCATTCTGCCTTCTGCCTTCTCCTACCTTCCCCACCCACGCGACAGCGCAGTCTCCTCACCGGGCTTGCGCATGGGGATACGGTAGAGAAAGCGCACAATCTGGTCGGCGGCCACAAACATAATAATCAGAGCCTGGACGATCTTGATCACATCGATACTCAGATTGGCGCGCACCTGCATCAGACTGGCCCCGGTCAGTAGGCCGCCCCAAAGGAAACCCGAGGCAATGATCCCGATAGGGTTGGAGCGAGCCAGCAGGGCCACCGCAATGGCGTCGAAGCCCAGCCCCAGCAGCAGGTCGGCGCTGAGGGAGTAGCGCACGCCCAGCACCTCGCCCGCCCCAGCGATGCCCGCCAGTCCGCCCGAGAGCGCCATCGTCAACAGGATTGTTCGCGGCACACTGACGCCCGCGTAGCGCGCCGCGTCCGGGTTCGCGCCCGCCGTGCGCAGTTCAAAGCCCACCGTCGTCTTATACAGCAGCCACCAGACCGCAAAGGCCAGGGCGACGGCGATCAGAATACCGATGTGCAGGTGCGTCGTATCAGCGATCTGGAAACCCGGCAGGCGCGCACTCTCCTGGATCACGTGCGTGCGTGCCCCGCTGGTGTCAGACGGGTCGCCGAGGATGCGCGGCTGCTTACTCTTAATCAGCCAGTCGGTGAGGCGCAAAGCCACATAGTTGAGCATAATCGTCGTGATCACCTCGTGGGCCCCCGTGCGCGCCTTGAGGAACCCGGCCAATCCGCCCCACAGCGCCCCGCCCAGCACCCCGGCGGCCAGGGCCAGCGGAATGTGGATGATCGCCGGTAGCTGGAGGGTTGTCGCCACCACAACGGTAAAGATCGCCCCGATATAGAGCTGGCCCTCGGCCCCGATGTTGAACAAGCCGCCCTTAAAGCCCAGCGCCACCGCCAGCCCGCAGATGATATACGGCGCTGAGCGCACAATCGTGTTGCCGATAGCACCCCAGCTACCGAACGAACCCTCCCATAGCCCGATATAGGCTGCCAGCCAGTCGCCACCGGTCAGCCCGATTATCAGCGCGCCCACCATCAGGGCCGTGAAGACGGCAAACACCGGCACCAGCGGCGAGGCGTAGCGGCCCCACAGTGCGCCGATGGACGACGGCACCGGTTTTTTTTCGATAGCTTCAGACATGTGGCTCGCTTCAGAATGCAGAGGTAACGAATCAGAGTGTACCATGCATTCAGTGATTGCTTACCACCATATCAAGCAGTTTCATACTGGCGTAGATGGCGTCAATATGCGGCGTGGGGACGCTGACAAGGCGGCCAAGCTCAGCCACGGAACCGATAAGAGCGTCCACTTCGGTGGAGCGACCGGCCTCTACATCCTGAAGCATTGAGGTCTTATGGGCACCGATATCTTCGGCCATTTTGATCCGTCGGTCGATACTGATGGGGAAGTGGATACCGAGAGCCTCCGCTACCTGCTGGGCCTCAGCCATCATGGCAACGAGCAGAGCCCGCGTGCCAACGTCAGTGATGATCACGTCCACCGTGGCGCGGGTGAGGGCGCTGATCGGGTTGATCGAAAGGTTGCCCCAGAGCTTGATCCAGATCTCGCTGCGGATGTCGGGGCGGGCAGGGGCCTTGAGGCCAGCGTCGGTGAAGAGCCGGGAGAGGGCGAGGACGCGCTCGCTGCGGCTGCCATCGGGCTCGCCAAGGGTGAAGCGGTTGCCCTCAATGTGACGGATGACGCCGGGGCGGGCGATGGCCGCCGCCGGATAAATCACGCAGCCCAGCACGCGGTCAATCTCGACCTGGGAGGCGATCTGGCCACCAGGGTCAACCGCCGCAATCCCACGGCCCTCGTGGGGGCCGCCGTGGCGGTAGAAGTACCACCAGGGGATTCCGTTCTGCGCGTAGACAACAGCCGTGTTGGGGCCGTAGAGGGCGCGCATCGGCGCGGCCAGGGCGGGCAGAGCCTGGGCCTTCACCGCGACGATCACCACGTCATGATGTCCAGCCGCCGCTATATCAGCCGTCGCCTGGGCCGGGCGGACGATCTCGCGGCTCCCGTCGGCGTACTCCACGCACAGGCCATCGCGTAGGATGATCTCCAGGTGCGCGCCACGGGCAATCAGCGTGACCTCCGCTCCGACCAGGGCCAACTTCGCTCCCAGGTAGCCGCCGATGGCCCCCGCGCCGACAATTGCGATACGCATTATGTTCTCTAATAAAAGGTTCGCAGATACTTTACAATTTGTCGCCGCACAGCCCTCACCCCCCAGCCCCCTCTCCCTAGGGAGAGGGGCTGGGGGTGAGGGGGCACAGAACTGTAAAGTAACATTGCTAATCCTGAAACCTTGTCGAAGCGAAGAATCCCGGTCGGGACACTCTCAGCGTGACAGCGTGACTTCTGCGGTAGTGTGTACAAAGAGTGTCGGCTGATCGCCCGGATTCGGCACGGCATCCCGCGCCACGGCCAGCGCCCGGTCAATCCGCCCGTCGCGGTAGAGGGCACGAAAGAAGATCGCCAAAAACCGATCCATCGTCACCGCAGGACTACGGCCCGGTACGATGAGTACAGCCGGAAGACCCGCATAGGCCAGGGCCATTCCCACCTCCGCCCGCGCCTCAGTGTCGTCGGGCGAACCCACCTCGGCATACGCGGCCAGCACGACCAGAAGCGGACGATAGTCGGCATGGGCAAGCTGCACAGCGAGTGACGTGGCCGCCACTGGCGCACCGCTCCCATCGGGCTGCTCCAGCCACAGGCATGCAGTCTCTTGCACAAACAGAGCGTGGCCAACCAGGTAGCAGATACGGGGCGCGTCCCGCAGGGCCGCGCCTATACTGACGAGCGTTGCCCGCGCACCACTGCATGGTGCAGGCAGCACAGTAGTCGGGATGTCGCCCAGTGCCGTGCGGACGCGCTCAACCTCACCGGGGAGATCAATCGGCTCGGGCTGAGTGATCGGCCAACTGGTCGGGTCGGCAACCGCCAGCAGGGCGCGCATGGGCGGCACGCTCGGATCCACGTCACACATGGGGGTTTCTCCATCAGCCCCCGTGGGGGCGACGCATCGCCAGCGGGCATGCGCGGATGATCCAACCGTATCAGATGGCAACGCTTCGCCCCTACAATCCTTCCCTCCAATGGTAGCATAGATCGACGGCTTCTTCCGCGTCACCCTCCGGCCCTCACCCCCCAGCCCCTCTCCCTCACGGCATATCTTTACCCACATCTTTTTTTACCGCAGTACAATGCGGTTTATTGGCCCATCCGGGCGGGCGACTTCGGTCGCATGCCCCTCGCAGAGATGTGCGTAAAGATATGTCAGGGAGAGGGATCTGGGGGGTGAGGGCTGCCCGACTTTGCACTAGCCCTGCGTATACGTGCAGGTGGATGCGATTACTATAACTTCCCATGTTAGAATAGGGCCATATCTCACTTTGCCCCCAATAGTAAGGAGGCTCTATGGCCGTCACTGCGCCCGCCGCCCCCGCCGAGCGTCTCGCACTGAGCGCCAAGCTCGCCTTTGGTGCAGGCGATCTCGCTCCCGCTATCGCCACCATCCTCATCTCATTCTTCCAGTTTGTCTTTCTGACCGAGATCGCTGGGCTCAACCCGCTGGCCGCTGGCTCTGTGCGCAGCATCCTCACGATCTGGGATGCCGTCAACGACCCGGTTGTCGGCTGGCTCTCTGATCGTACCCGCTCGCGCTGGGGGCGTCGTCGGCCCTGGATCTTGTTTGGCGCAGTGCCGTTTGGGATCATTTTCGCACTCCAGTGGATCGTGCCGCCCTTCGATGATACCGGCAAGTTCATCTACTACGTCATCGTGGGGGTACTGCTCAATACGGCCTTCACGGCGGTGAATGTGCCCTACACGGCGCTTACCCCCGAACTGACTCAGGACTACGATGAGCGCACGAGCCTGAACGCCTTCCGCTTCGCCTTCAGCATCGGCGGGAGCCTGATCGTCGCCGTGTTGCATCCAATAATTGTCGGTAGCTTCGCCGATAAGACGACCGGCTATGTCGTTTCCGGGGCGATCTGGGGGATTGTCTGCGTTCCGCCGCTGCTCTGGTGTTTCTGGGGTACCCGCGAGCGATTCCGCAGCGATGACGAGGAGCGGGTGAGTCTGGCGGAACAGTTGCGTACCACCTTCAGCAACGGGCCGTACCTCTTTGTGATCGGAATTTACCTCTTCTCGTGGCTGGCTATTCAGGTTACATCAACTGTCCTCGTGCCCTATGTCACCTACTGGCTGGGCAGCGTATCCCAGTTTCCGCTGAGCGTGATCGGCCTGACGTTTCATAAACCGAGCGACATCGTGCCGATCATGCTCTTCGCGGTGCAAGGTTCAGCGTTTGTCTTCCTGTTTGTCTGGAATGCGATCTGCCCGCGCATCGGGAAGAAGGCCGTCTATATGATCGGGATGATCTTCTGGATCGGCGTGCAGAGCGTTCTCTTCTTTGTGCAGCCGCAGCAGGTTGGGCTGGCGCTGCTGCTGGCGGTACTCGCGGGGGTCGGCGTAGCCACCGGCTACATCATCCCCTGGAGCATGATGCCGGACGTGATCGACTACGACGAACTGCGCACCGGCAGGCGCCGCGAGGGCATGTACTACGGCCTGATGGTTCTGCTCCAGAAGTTCGGCCTGGCCGCCGGGCTGTTTATGGTGGGCGCGGTCCTCAACTCGGCGGGCTACAATGGCAGCTTCGGGCCGGGCGAGCAACCGGCCAGCGCCCTACTGGCCCTGCGCTGGATGATCGGCCCGGTGCCGACGGTCGCCCTGATTGCGGGCATGATCGTGACCGCCTTCTACCCGATTACGAAGCAGAAGCACGCCGAGATCCTGGCCCAGCTTGAGCGCCGCAAAGCGGCGCAGTAGGCGGGAACGCAACAACCCTACCGGCTGCGCGTCACACCCACGCGGGCGCAGTGCGCTGCCAGCGGGCAGACGCTACAGCGCGGCGACGTGGGGTGGCAGATGTGCTGTCCGAGGGTGACGAGGAGGTTGTTGATCGGAATCCAGTAACGTGGTGGCAACTGGGCGCGTAGCACCTGTTCGGTGGCGTCGGGGTTTTTAGAGGCCACATAGCCCCAGCGGTTGCAGATGCGGTGAACGTGGATGTCCACACAGATGCCGGGCAGCCCAAACCCGGCGGTGATCACCAGGTTGGCCGTCTTGCGGCCCACACCGGGCAACTCCAGGAGCGCGTCGAGGTCGGACGGCACCGCGCCACCGTAGCGATCCAGCAGGATGGCGCAGATCTGAATAATGCTGCGGGCCTTGGTACGGTAGAAACCCACCGGGTAGATCACCTCGGCCAGACGCTCAGCGCCGAGGGCCAGTATGGTCGCAGGTGTATCGGCCACCGCGAAGAGCCGAGGGGCCACCACCGCCGTAAGCGTGTCTTTCGTGCGCAGGCTGAGGATGGTGGCCACCAGGATGCGGAACGGAGATCGTTGCTGCTGGCCCATCTGGTCGATCAGCGGCTGCGCGAAGGCGGGCATCGCATCAGACAGGATCTGCATCACCGCATTGATCGGGAAGTCGGGCCGGGGCGATGGGGCGGGGGCGCGGGGCATCATCCACTCCTGTTCCTGCATTGTGTTATGATATGCGTCATGGTAGCACGAATAGACTAGAATACCGCATGCCTCCTGAGGGCGAGGAGCCGGGTGATGGCCAAGATCTTACTCGTCGAAGATAATGAGATGAACCGCGACATGCTGTCGCGACGGCTACAGCGCAAGGGCTACGATGTGGTGATCGCGATAGACGGCGAGCAGGGTGTGGCAATGGCGCGCACTGAGCTTCCCGACCTAATTCTGATGGATATGAGCCTGCCGGTACTGGATGGCTGGGAGGCCACCCGTGCGATCAAGGCGACGCCCGAGATCACCGGCGTGCCTGTGATCGCCCTCACCGCCCACGCGATGGCGGGTGACCAGGAGAAGTGCTTCGCCGCCGGTTGCGATGATTACGACACCAAGCCGGTTGACCTGCCCCGCCTACTCGCGAAGATCGAGGTGTTGCTGAGTCGTTAGGGTGGCGCGATCAGGCTTTTGCTGGTGGTTGGCGACAGTGTCGCCAATCACCAGCAAAAGAGATCTTCGTCTGATCTGAGCGCCAGCCGCACATCATCACGCACACCGCACATAACGGCGATAGCACCGATCACCAGCCGCGATACCAGATCCTCCTGCTCCTCGCGCCCGCGCTCCCTGTTCATCGATAGCGTATAGCCATACACCACGTTTGCCTCACGGATCGCCAGGAAGCAGCGGTCGGCCCCGCGCCGCTCGCGGTCGGTGGCGAGGGCCGCCGTGCAGCCCACCCCCAGCAGCGGCCCGTCTCGATCAGAGAGCAGGGACGCCCGTGTGTAGGCTCGCACCGCCATCGCCCGCGCCACCTCAGCACTCACCGACTGGGTTGGCGGAGCGCCTAGCAGCGCCTCCAGCGAGCGCGGTGCGTAGCAGTCAATCGCCTCCAGCAGCGTGCGTGATGATCCTGCCACGCGATGCAGCCACCATAGAGCCAGGCTACCCGCCCCCGCAAAGGCGTACACGACTCGCGGCGGCATCGCGTGGATTCGCCCGACCAGCGCTTGTAAATCCTCTTCCATTGTGCTCCTCCTCAATACAAGACTCGTGAGTGCTTTGCAACTCGTGACCTTATGATACGTGATAGTGCGCTGGTTCCTGTGCCCACCTGTGCCAATCGGGCAAACATAGCAAAATATTCAGCCCACGCGCCCTGTTCTGTATAAAAACTCACTATACTTTCTTCAATAATCTGGCACAATTAAAGAGGTTTTCCGCCTAGGGCTACGTCAAAGTCGTGTGGTCGCCGGACAGCCCTCACCCCCCTGCCCCTCTCCCCGTGAGGGAGAGGGGCAGGGGGTGAGGGGGCCGGATCTGACTTTGCTCATGCCCTGGTTTTCCGCCTAGGGCTACGTCAAAGTCGCCCGGCATCACCGCCGCCG
>CAIRFY010000644.1 GCA_903877945.1 uncultured Oscillochloris sp.
CTTGACCCCGAGGTCGCGCAGCATCTGTTCGGCGGCGACGGTGGTAAGGCGCTCATCAAAGAGGGCCACCGGCAGATTAAGGGCGGGGGTGATCTCGCGGACAAAAGCGTGGATCAGTTCGGCCTGAGGGCCGATCTCGCCACGCAGGGTCAGGGGCAGACCAACCACCACCTCCACCACCTCGTTCTCACGGGCGAGCCGCACGATCTCGGCGATGGCACGCTCGCGGGGGATGGCCCTGATGGTGGTGAGCGGGCTGGACAGAAACGCCGATGCGTCGCTCAGGGCTACGCCGATCCGCCGTGCGCCGACATCTAATCCGAGGACTCGTCGGTCAGCCATTGATTCGCTCGATTTCAGATTGTAGATTTTTAGATTGCAGATGTGCCGTAACAGGACGCGCCGCATGTGCCTAAACTGTCAAAGACAAGGTTTCAGAATGCCTAGTTTTACAAGACAGTGTACGACCCTCACCCCCCAGTCCCCTCTCCCTGAACGGGAGAGGGGGAGCCGAGCGTATCCTGATACAGAATCTCCCCTCTCCCCGGGAGGGAGAGGGGCAGGGGGTGAGGGTTCTCCGGCGGCAAACTGTCAAGCTGATTTGAACCTCGTTAGAGGTAGCAATCCTCTTACCGCGACTCGACGCGCAGTTGGAAATCCCAACTCGGGAGTTTATCGACAGTGGGCAGGGTGTAGCTACTGATCAGTTCCTGCTGCACCAGGGATTGCAGAGCCGCCTCGGCCTCTGCACGCGACTTGCCGCGCACCGCATCGCGTACCTGCTGAAGAGCTGCGGCGCTCAGGCTGGGTCCGCATGCCGGGTCGTGGGTATTCGGGGTGATCTGGCCGTTTACCGTGAGCCGTGTGCTGTCCCACACCCAACTTGTAATTGCCGGAGCCTTGCAGTCGCCGGGCTGGAGCAGGTTTGCTTGGCGCAGTTGCTCGGTGAGTACCTCGCCAATCTGGTTCGTCAGTAGCTTGCCGGATGGGGTGGCAAGGGCACTGTAGCGGGCCTGAAGCATGACCGTGAAGGTCGGGTTCGCTGGGTCTACCATCTCGCCAACAGCGGGGGAGACGGTGTACTCAAAGTCCTGGAGTTGCTCTAGGGCGGCGCGGCGGGGAAAAATCGTCGTCGTTTCCAACTGTAGGCTGCGCGCACTGGCAAGGCCCTGGATCTGCTGGCGGGCCTGCGTATCGAGTTTCACCAGACCGTCGCCCAGCAGGCGCTGCACATCGCTATCCTTCACGATCCGCACCTGATCTTCGCTGCCCCCGGAGATCGGATCGTGGCGCACGACCAGCGCCCCCCCCACGTTAAAGGTTTGTCCACCAGGCATTACGATCCTGCGGATGCTGTTGGCGTCCACGTTCGAGGCGCTGCCCGGCGAGCGGGCCACAACCTCAATGCTCGCCGTGCCCTTGGTCGTGACAATCTGGTTGCCCTGGTCGCTGGTGGTGGACGGGGGCACCACAACATCGCCGGCGCTAACGAAGGGCACGTCCTGACCATCGGCCTTGACGGCGACAAACTCGCTACCGGCAGGCAGCGTGATCGGCTGCGGGTTCAGACTGATCAGCGTTATGGTGCCCCTGGCGGTACCGGACGGGGACATCGTGCCGTCAGCGATCTGTCCGCTCACGGTTACGGCGACATCGCTGAAGATCGCCTCGGCGAGTACAGCGGTGCCTGTGCTACCGCCGCCGGGTGCTGTCAGCGGAATAGGGAAGTTACTGATTGGCTCGATCTGCGCGGAGCGCACCGGCGGAGCGACGATCACCGTCGCCTTGGAGCCAAGGATCAGGTTCGCAGCGATGGCGATGATCAGCAACAGGCCGATGATCAGCCCTACGCGGACAAGCCTATTCTGGCGAGGCGGGGCAACCTGCCGAAACTCATCGTCGAGCTGTGAACCTCGGCGCGGGGCGTCGGTGCTTGACGGGGCCGTCGTCGTGCGGGACGAGCGTGGTGGCGGCACAGAGGTAACTCGTCCGGTCTGTTTAGCGCGCACCTTCTCCGCGTCCGAGAGTTCAATATCCTCAGGGCGGATGCGCCGTGGCGCAGCGGGAGGAACCTCGGTGCGGCGCGGAGCGGGCTGACGCAACGTATCCTCGTCGTCATTCAGGCTATCGAGGGCGTCGAGGAAATCGTCATCCTTGCTCGTCGCGCCAGGGTGCGCGGGGCGGGTGTCAGGATCTGCGGAGATGCTCTCCAGGGCGGCGAAGAAATCCTCGTCTTCGGCGGCGGGGCCGACGGCGCGGGGCGGCGGCAGCGCGTCGAGGTCATCGAGCGCATCGAGGAAGGCCGCGTCGCTGGCGCTCAGGTCGGCGGCCACACGACTGGACGCAGCGCCACGGGACTCCTCGCGGTTGAGGACGTGGGTAGCATAGGGGTTTGCGGGCGGCGGCGCGGCGGGGGCGGCGGCGGGCGGCGGCACCACAACGTGGGTATTGCGCACCTGCATCGTCTCGATCCGGCTCAGCCGGGCCGCCCGCAGGGTCTGAGGGTCGGAGCTGATCACCGTCAGTTCAAGCCCGGCACGCACGGCCTGGGTGCGCAAGCGATCACACTGCGCCTGCTGCTGAAGGCCAAGAACTCCGTCGGGCACGAGCAACTGCACGCGACGAACCCCCGCCTGTTCCGCTTTGCGCAGCAGCGAATCGGCGGTATCGTCCGGCAGCACGAGGATCAGCGCGGTGTCATCGGCAACCATAGAACCTCCGGGCAGGGGAGAGGTGTGGGGCGAGCCTGGCTCGCCCCACACCCCTGCTCTATTTCTTCTTCTGCTCCGCAACCAATTCGGGCGCACGGGCGATTGCATCGGCCAACTTGGACACATCGCGCCCGCCAGCCTGGGCCATCTCAGGGCGTCCGCCGCCACCGCCGCCCACGATCTGAGCCAGCGACTTGACCAGATTCCCGGCGTGGTAGCCCTGGCCCACCAAGTCGGGCGTCACCATCGTGAGGATCTGGGGCTTCTCGCCGATCACCGCGCCAAGCACCAGCACGCCGCTGCCTAGCTTATCGCGCAGCCAGTCGCCCATCTCGCGTAGGCGGTTGGCGTCTTCAGCAGCAACCTGCGCAGCCAGCACCGGCACCGGGCCATCGCGGCGCACGCCGTCGAGCAGACCTTCAATTGACGCACGAGCCAGCTTGCCGCGCAGGGCGTCAAGCTCCTGCTGGCGCTGCTTACCCTCGCCGAGGAGCAGATCAACTCGCTCGACCACCTGGGATGGCGGGACACCCAGGCGCGATGCGAGGTCACGCAGGGTATCGGCCTGCTGCTCAACCCACGCCTCCGCGCCACGTCCCGTCAGAGCCTCGATGCGGCGGATGCCGCTGCCGACACTGCTCTCGCCAACCAGACGCACATAGCCGATCTCGCCGGTGCGGCCCACGTGGGTGCCGCCGCAGAGTTCACGCGAGTCGCGGCTGGCAGAGAAGGGTGTATTCGCTACCGTGCCACTCGCCTGTTCACTCGCGGCTGCGCCCCTACCCTCTATCGTCACCAACCGCACCCGGTCGCCATACTTCTCGCCAAAGAGGGCAATCGCCCCGGCATCAATCGCCGCCGGGTAATCCATGACGTCCCAGCTTACAGCCCCATCGGCGCGCACCCAGGCGTTGAGGCGTGACTCGATCTCGCGCAACTGGGCTTGTTCGACAGCGCGGTTGTGGGTAAAATCGAAGCGCAGCCGCTCGGGGGAAACCAGCGAGCCAGCCTGGGCCGCGTGTTCGCCGACCACATCGCGCAGGGCGCGCTGGAGCATATGCGTGGCCGTATGGTTGCGCTCAATGTCGGAGCGGCGCGTTCCATCAACCTCGACACGCACCGACTCGTCAACGGACACCAGGCCGGACTCGACCACACCATAGTGGACAGTCAGACCGGGCGCAGGGCGCTGGGTGTCCTCCACGCGCACCGTACCCGCCGGGCCGCAGAGCAACCCGGCGTCACCGACCTGGCCGCCGCTCTCGGCGTAGAAGGGCGTGCGGTCAAGGACAACCTGCACCTGAGCGCCAGTTGCCGCGCTGCTCACATCGTCGCCGTAGGCCACCAGAGCCAGGATCTTCGCCTCACCAGCGGTGGCGGTGTAGCCGACAAACTCGGTAGCGGGCAGACCCTTATCAGCCCAGATGTCGGCATCGCCGCCACGCTTAAACTGGGCAGCCGCCCGCGAGCGCCCGCGCTGCTCGGCCATGGCCGCGTCGTAGCCTGCCTCGTCCACACCCAGGCCCGCGTCTATGGCAATGCGCTGGGTCAGATCAAGCTGGAAGCCGTAGGTATCCTTGAGTACAAAGGCGTCCGTACCGGGGATGCTGGTGCCGCCGGAGGACTGCACGTGGGCCAGAATCGTGTTCAGCCGGGTAATCCCGCCGGAGAGCGTTTTGAGGAACTGCTGCTCCTCCGCATCGGCGGACTCAAGAATGAATGCGCGCCGGTCAACGAGCTGCGGGTAAGCCACGCCCATTTCCGTGATCACCGTCGCGATCACCTCGGCCAGGAAGGGCCGGGTGAAGCCGATGCTGCGGCCCTGGTAGGCCGCCCGCCGCAGGATGCGCCGCAGCACGTAGGAGCGACCATTATTACCGGGCAGTACGCCGTCGGCGATCAAAAAAGCGATAGCCCGGCTATGATCAGCAATCGCCCGGTAGGGCGCGACATGCGCCCGGTAGTGAGCCTCATCACTGCCCAGGGCCGAAATCACCGTGCGGATGATCGGCAGAAACAGATCGGTGTCATAGTTGTTATGCACCCCCTGAATAACCATCGTCATCCGCTCAAGGCCCATGCCCGTATCCACCGAGGGCCGTGGCAGCGGCTTCATGGTAGCGCGCTCATACTGCATGAAGACGTTGTTCCAGATCTCGACATAGTCCGGGTCGTCGCTATTCACACCGGCGGCGCTCATCTTCGATAAATCGTCCCCGATGTACATGGTGATCTCAGAACACGGGCCGCATGGCCCCGTATCGCCCATCACCCAGAAATTATCCTTGCGCCCGAAACGCAGGACGCGCGCGGGGTCGGCACCCTGCGCGACCCAGAGCTGCTCAGCCTCCTCATCGGCGGGCACCTCATCGTCACCAGCAAAGACGGTGAACCAGAGTCGCTCAACCGGGAGCTGAAACTCCTCGGTGAGCAACTTCCAGGAGAGGGCAATCGCCTCGGCCTTGAAATAGTCACCGAAGGAGAAGTTGCCAAGCATCTCAAAGAAGGTCTGGTGGCGCGGCGAAGGGCCGACCTCCTCCAGGTCGTTATGCTTACCCGAGACACGCAGGCACTTCTGGGCAGTGGTGGCGCGGCTGTAGGGCCGTTTCTCGTGACCGAGGAAAACATCCTTAAACGGCACCATGCCCGAGTTGGCGAAGAGCAGAGTCGGGTCGTCGGCAACTACCAAAGAGGAACTGGGCACAATAGCGTGGCCGTTACGCTCAAAAAATCTCAAGAATCGCTCGCGGATCTGCGCCGCAGGAAGCTTCTGCATGGTCATCAGGGGGCCTGTTCGATTAACGGGGACATGCGAATATCGGTAAGATCATAGCACGAACAGACACAGCGCGTCAAACGCTGACCTGTCCCGTTAGGGCTACGTCAAAGTCACCCTCCGGCCCTCACCCCCTGCCCCTCTCCCCGTGAGAGCATATCTTTACCCACATCTTTTTTACCGCAGTACAATGCGGTGTATTGGCTCCTTCGGAGGGTGACGTTAGTCGCCCGCCCGTCCTTTCAACGAGATCGCCGAGGGGCTAAAGCTAATATTTTTCACATAAGCCGATCTC
>CAIRFY010000645.1 GCA_903877945.1 uncultured Oscillochloris sp.
CGCAAGACGGTAAAGCTGAATGTGCCCATTTTGAAACATGCCTAAGAGATGATACCCTCTAAAGTTACCAGCGATGCTGGCAACTTTAGAGGGTATTTTTTTGAAGACCTACACCCCCAGCGACAACGTCTCGGGCTCGCCGAAGCGCACCTCCAGGACACCGTCGCGGAAGAACGCCTTCGTCGCTGGGCGCTCGGCCAGGGCGGTCGGCAGGATCATGTCGCGGCGGAAGTTGCCGATCTCGATGAACAGTTCATCGCCGCGCTTGACCATCTGCACCTTACCGATCTCGACGTGGGGCAGGGGCAGTTTCATCACATACTCCATGCCATCACGGACAATCTCCTGCATTTTCCCGGTAAACTGCACCTTGACCGGGTCGATGTCGCCGAAGATCTTCGCGCCGACCATCGAGAGATCCTTGATCCCGGCGAGATCGCGGGCATAGTGCGGCCCCTCCCAGATCGGCAGGGGCTGGAAGAGGTCGTAGACCTGCTGGCGGTAGCCCTGCTGGATGCGGGCCAACTCCTTCATAAACTCGCCCTCAGCCGACTCAACCGGCAGCACGCGGTTGAGTACCACGCCATCAATCGGATAGCCGAAGAGCGACAGGTAGGTAGCGGCGCGCTGGGCCTCTTTGATCACCATGCGCTCGGGGTTGACCACCAGGCGGTACGAACTGACCGTCGCATCGGTCAGGGTGTTGCGCAGAGCCTCGACGCCCTTAGTGAGGCGATCAATCGTCTCAAACATATCGGCGGCGGGCATGAGCGCCTTCACCAGAGGGCGGGCAACCTTGAGCGTGCCGGGTTCCCAGTCCATAACGCGGGAGGCATACCACTGGAAAGTTTCGGGCATGGTGAGCAGGCGCACCGTCTCGCCAGTGGGAGCGGCGTCAACCACCACCACATCGAAGTTACCCTCTTTCGCCTGGCGGCGAATATGCAACAGGCTGACAACCTCCTCCATACCGGGGATGATCGCCAGTTCCTCGGCAGCCACCTCATCGACGCCACGCCGACGCAGGAGGGTAGACAGATAGCCGCGCAACTGCCCCCAGTGCTCGCGTACCTCTTCCAGCACATTGATCTCTTGGCCCCAGAGCTTGTCGGAGAGCTGGGTGGGCAGGGCACCAAGGGGCGCATCAAGGGCATCAGCAAGGCTATGGGCCACATCGGTGCTTACCACCAGAGTGCGGTAGCCTAGTTCAGTGGCGCGCACTGCCGTCGCGGCCGCCGTTGTAGTCTTGCCGACGCCGCCCTTGCCGAGATAGAGTATCAGCCGCATCGCTCAGTCCTTTACTCGCTGCACGCCACAGCCAATGCGGCCGTGACGGTAATGTATCGCTATTGCGCGGAGCAGGGGTCGCCGCATGAGTCCATTCGAATTGATACAGCGTGCATTGTAAATGTTGCTTTGCGGCGCGTCAATCTGGCCCGCCCTCGTGTCAGGGCATGTGCAAAGTCGTGTAATCGCCGGACAGCCCTCACCCCCCAGCCCCCCCTCTCCCTGAGCGGGAGAGGGGGAGTCGGACGTATCCTGGTGCGGAATCTCCCCTCTCTCCGTGAGGGAGAGGGGCAGGGGGTGAGGGCCGGAGGGTGACTTTGCACATGCCCTGGCCCTCGCGTTGACATGCGGCGTGTCAGAGTGGTACCTTTCCCGCTCAGGGAGAGGGGGAGCCAAGCGCATCCTCACACTGTCAGATTGATTTGAACCTTGTTGTAGCGAAGGGAGCAAACTGTGGAGATCGAATCTCGCTTGGTTGAGGTGCTGCAACACGCCCGCCACGTAGCCGTGTTGACGGGGGCGGGGGTCTCTGCCGAAAGCGGCATCCCCACATTCCGCGATGCGCAGACGGGCCTGTGGGCGCAGTTTAGCCCTGAGGAACTAGCCTCGCCGGGGGCGTTCCGCCGCAACCCGCGCCTTGTCTGGGAGTGGTACGCCTGGCGCCGCGAACTGGTGACCCAGGCAACCCCAAACCCAGGCCATCTGGCCCTGGCCGAGCTAGAACGCCGGGTGCCGCGCTTCACCCTGATTACTCAGAATGTGGACGGGTTACACCAGCGTGCGGGCAGCAGCGCGCCCATCGAGCTACACGGCAATATCGGACGGGTGACGTGCTCGGAGGAGGGGACGGTGGTGGATCGCTGGGATACCAGCGACGAGGAGCTGCCGCCGCGCTGCCCACGCTGCGGAGCCTACCTGCGGCCCGATGTGGTCTGGTTTGGGGAACAACTGCCCGAGGCGGCCCTGGCGGCGGCATGGGACGCCGCCCAAAGCTGCGATCTGTTTTTGTCGGTGGGCACTTCAGGGCAGGTGGAGCCGGCCGCCACGCTGCCACGTGTCGCAATGCAGGCCGGGGCAACCGTGGCGGTGATCAACCTCGATGTGACGACAGCGGCCCGACCACCGCTTTACACGATCAACGCCCCTTCGGGTGTGCTGCTGCCGACCCTGCTCAGGGCCGCGTGGCCGGTGTAGGGGCAGTTCGCGATCTGCGTCACCTCCTCCTCATTAGAAGAATCTAAAAATATCATCCCCTTATTCCGAGAAGATCTTAATAATCTCTGAATATACTAAGGGTGCGGAGTCAACTCCGCACCCTTAGCTCTTGTTATCGCCGATATGCGAGAGGAGGTAGCCGAACAGCCTAACATCTCAGAACGAAGCATTTCTCGACGACACAGCAATTGCTATG
The DNA here is from genome assembly GCA_903877945.1 of uncultured Oscillochloris sp. Taxonomy (GTDB): domain Bacteria; phylum Chloroflexota; class Chloroflexia; order Chloroflexales; family Chloroflexaceae; genus Oscillochloris. The sequence goes on from CAIRFY010000645.1 coordinate 2,699, forward strand.
TGGCAATTACGCACTAACGCCAAGGAGGCACAGTTTTTGATCACGCGACATCGGTTCATCCCCACAGCTATCTTCACCATCGCCTTGTTGAGCCTACTGATCCCCCTTGCCGCCCGTGCCTCGGCGGATGGGCCTGAGTGGTCTGGTGCGCTTACCTCTCGACCTACAGGCACAGTTGGTAACTGGGTCATCGGCGGTCGTACCTTCAGCGCCACCACAGCAACCCGGATCCAGCTCGAACACGGCCCGCTCGTCGCTAACACCTCGTGCGCCGATGTGAAGTACTACATCAGCGGCGCGAGCAATATCGCCACAGAGATCGGCAGCCAGGAATCATACAAGTGTGTGAACACCGGCGGCGGCACCGGCGGCGGCACCGGCGGCGGTGAAGGCGGCGGCACGGGCGGCGGCGATGGCTCCCATCGCGACAGCTACGCGCTGGTCGGACAGTTCCCCGCCGGGCTGATCGGAAACTGGGTCATCGGTGGGGCGAACTACACCGCCACCGCCACCACACGCTTTGGGCAGCAGTACACCGTCTTCGCGGTGGGTGCCTGTGTTGAGACCAAGTTCAGCACACTCAACGGTGTGAATACGATCCTAGAGCTTGAGACCACGGCCGCCTACAAGTGCAATGGTGCCACCAGTTCTCCCGTCACCAGCAGCGGCCAGAGCTACGGGGTGCTGAGCGCGTTCCCGGCGAACCTGCTGGGAACCTGGACCGTCGGTGGGGTGAACTACACCGCGACGGCAGCCACACGCATCGAGCGGCAGCGAACCGAGTTCTTCGTCGGTGCCTGCGTTGATGTGAAGTACACGCCGAACACCACGACTGCCCTAGAGATCAGCAGCACCGACTCCTACCGCTGCACAACGACGACCACCCAGCCCTTGCCGGCTTCCAGCAAGATCTACGGGCTGGTTGAGGGCTCAAACCCAGGTACGTGGACCATCGGTGGCGGCCAGTATACCACCACGAACGCAACGCTATTGAATACGGAACACGGCACGCTGTCCACCAATGCCTGCGCCAGCGTCGAATTCACCATCAGCAGCGGCGTGAACACGGCCTCGCGGATCAGCAGCGAAGAGCCGACGAAGTGCAACACCAGCACCTACCACAACACGATCTACGGCCAGATTAGCGCGATGCCGCAGGGACTCTATGGCACCTGGTCTATCGGCGGCATGTCGATTGACTCCAACGCGACCACGCGCTTTGAGCAGGGCGAGGGCAGCTTGGTTCTGAACGGCTGCGCTGAGGCTTCCTACTATGTGCAGAACGGTGTGAACTACGCGGAGCAGATTAGCGCGCACACGTCATCGGGCTGCACCGGTGCCGCGCCGAGCCTGCCGTCAACGGTTACGACATCGTCCAAGATCTACGCACCAATCGATAGCCTCCCCGCTGCTCCGTATGTCGGCCCCTGGAGCATCGGTGGGGTGAACTATACCGCCACTGCAGCCACCCGGTATGAGTCAACCAACTTCGTCGCTGGCGCATGTGTTGAGGCGAGCTACACCACAGCAAACGGGGTCAACACATTGCTCAAGGTTGAGGCGAAGACGGCGACGCGCTGCCAGGTCGGCGGTACGTTCGTACTCCAGGCGTACGGTGCGATTGAGACCATGCCGGCCGGGGCGGGAACCTGGCGGATCAGTGGGGTGGATTACACCGCCACCACCGGCACGCAGTTGAAGCAGGAGCAGGGCTTCTTCGCCAGGGGCGCGTATGTTCAGGTGACCTACCAGGTCAACGGAACTGCCCGGACTGCGCTCTCGATTGAGACCCACGTGGCTCCCGGCGCGGGGCGCGATGTGTCGGTGGGGACGCTGGATAGCGGCCGACCGACCGATGACACCGGCACCTGGGTGGTCAACGGCGTGACCTATCAGGGCGATAGCGCCATCGATGTCTTGCTGACCCCGAGCGGCAGCCCGAACTCTCTCCAGGCTGCGACCACGAACAAGGTGATCATCAGTAGCTACCGTGGGCTCAATGGGGTGCAGTACATCACCTCAGTCGCTCAGGTGCAGACGCAGGTCTACCTACCGAGCGTTGCGCGGTAGGGTCGTATCTCTCATTGGGAGCGCAACAGAACAGGGTGTGCCAGCTTTACTGGCACACCCTGTTCTGTTGTGTTCCCGATGGCTGGATCGAATGAACTCCAGCGACGTTGCACAGGGCGTCTGATAGAATGTGGAGTATGGACAATGATGTACTCGATCAGGCAGCGATCCTCGCGGATCTGCGCACAGCGACCTTGCCGCGCACGGTACGCTGCTACGCGCAGGTTGGCTCGACAATGGACGTGGCGCGGCAGTTGCTCTCTAAGTTGCACGACGATGAACTGCCCCTGCTGGTGCAGGCCAACGAGCAGACCAGCGGGCGCGGTCGCCTCGGGCGATCCTGGAAGGCAGCGCCAGGCAGCGCCCTGCTGCTCTCGCTGGCCCTGCGGCCGCGCTGGCTGCCCCCCGAGCGGGCGCTTAGCCTGATCTGGATGGCCGGGGTGGCTCTCTGCGATGCTGTGGTCGAGCAGACCGGGCTGGCCGCACTGCTGAAGTGGCCGAACGACCTGCTGCTGCCAATCGGCGACGGCGCGTATGCCAAAGTTGCTGGGATCTTGCTTGAGGCCGGGTTTGGCGGCAATGGGCTCGATTGGGTGATTATCGGCATCGGCATTAATGTCAGCGACTTCCCGCCGCCGACGTTCACCCGCTATCCGGCAACCAGTCTATACGCCGCTACTGGCCAGACGATTGATCGCCTGACGTTGCTGCGTACCCTCCTGCGCCACATGGACACATGGCATGCCCGGATGATCGACGGTGACGAGCAGCCCTTGTTCGATGCCTGGCGCACACGACTCCACACCCTTGGCCACACTGTCACAGTACACATGCCACAAGGCACCCTTACCGGCTGGGTCGAGGCGGTTGATCGCAGCGGTGCCCTCATCCTGCGCGACGACGCCGGGTATCTCCATACGATCACGACGGGCGATGTGGGAATATCCTCAGCCCTATGATCTCATCAGCCCCGCCGTTGCCATTCGATAACCTGTGGTATAGTGTGTCGAGCTACACAGCACTGAATAACTGGAGAGCAGGAGGTATGCCGTTTTCTCGCAGGCGCCTCATTCTCGGCGCCGTCCTCTTCATCGGATTGATAGTTGTCACCTCAACGCTACGCCTCGCCTATGAGTGGCGACAGGCTCTTAACGATATTGACTCGATGATCGTCACGCCGGTGGCGATCTCGCTGCCCACGGATGGCTCTACATCCAACAATGTCGCTCAGTTCCCTCCAGCGGGTGTTATGTCCCAGGCTGCCGCCGCTGCCCAGGGTGCCGACAACGCATCGCTCTCTACGACACCCGGCGCTGAGACGACGCCCACTCTCCGACAGCAGACCTTAAACATCCTGCTGCTCGGCACTGACGCTCGTCCCGATGACATCGCACCCACCCGTACCGATGCCGTTGTACTCGTGCGACTTGATCGCGACAATGGCAGGGTGAGTATGCTCTCTATCCCACGTGACTTGTGGGTGACGTATCCGAGCGGCGGATCGGGGCGGATTAATGCGGCGTTTGCCGTAGGTGAGAAGAAGTTCGGCCCCGGCGGTGGTGCGGCGCTGGCTAAGTCGACGGTAGGCAAGCTCCTCAACATCCAGGTCGATCAGTTTGTGCTGATCAATTTCCAGGGATTCAAGACGCTGATCGACCGGCTTGGCGGCATCACTGTCGATGTGCCTGATGCGATCAACGACCCGGCCTACCCCACCGATGACTACGGCACGATTAGCGTGAGTTTCCCGGTTGGCCCGCAGCAACTTGACGGTGATCACGCCCTGATCTACGCACGCACCCGCCACGCCGACAGCGATTTCGGGCGCAACCAGCGCCAACAGTTGGTGCTGATGGCGATCTTCAACCGCGTTCGTGAGCGCGGTCTGCTCCAGCAGCTCACCAGTCTGGATGACTACACCGGGGCGCTGCGTGGCTATGTGCAGACCGACATGGGCCACAGTACCATGCTGGCTGTGGCAGGCTTCGCCCGCAACCTGCACCCCGATACGGTGCTGCGCTACGCGATTGACTCGACGACGATTGTTGACCTGCACCCCCCGGCGACCTTCGCCGCCGAGCCGCGCTCGTTGCGCCGGATTGTCGCCCAATTTACGGGTGAGTCCACGTCCACTGCTGGGGGAGAATAAGCCTCGACCACGATCTCTGACCCCTCCCCCTGCCCCCTCCCCTTCCAGGGGAGGGGGTGATGTATTGCCTACAAACTGGCCAGGGCTTTGCCCTGGTCAGAGTGTAGGCATATAGAGTTTGGTTATGAGTACAGAGCAGACTCAGCCCGCCGCAGGCAACACAATGAGGAGCGTGGCCGTGGCCGCGCTCCTCATTGGCGTCGGCAGCATTGCCAGCCGCGCTCTCGGACTCATCCGTGAGCCGACTATTGCCTACTACTTCGGGCGTGGTGCGGCCACCGATGCCTTCACCTTGGCATGGACGGTGCCCAATACCGTCTACGATATGCTGATCAATGGGGCGGTGAGCGCGGCCCTGGTGCCGGTGTTCAGCGAGTATGCCGAGGGCGACCAGGACGAGTTCTGGCGCGTGGTCTCGGGGGTGATCAGCATCGCCCTGGCCGCGCTGACGCTCCTGACGGCCCTGGTGGTCTGGCAGGCTCCGGCGGTGGTGAGTGTGCTGGTGCAGCCCGGCCAGGAGAGTCTGCGCGAGCAGACGACTGCGCTGGTGCGCCTGCTCATGCCCGCCGTGTTGCTGATGGGCGTCTCGGGCCTGACCACGGCCATCCTCTACGCCCGGCAGAAGTTTTTGCTGCCGGCCTTTGTTGGCGCTGCCTTCAATGTGGGCATGATCGCGGGCATTGTGCTGCTCCACGCACGGCTCGATGTGAGCAGCCTGGCGGCCGGCGCGATGATCGGCGCGGTGGGCCAGGTGGCCCTCCAGATGCCCGGCCTACGCGGCGCTCGCCTGCGCCCCAGCTTCAGCCTGGAGCATCCGGCGGTACGGCGCATCCTACGACTCTACGCCCCGGTGGCCCTCGGCATCGGATTCTCGATCATTGGCACCCTGATCGACCGCTGGCTGGCCTCGGGGTTGCCCGCCGCACCCACCACCATGCGCTACGCCACCACCCTCATTCAGTTCCCGCTTGGCCTGGTGGCCTCGGCGGTCGCGCTGGCCGTGCTGCCCACCCTCTCACGGCAGAGCGCCGTTGGCGACGAGCGGGCCTTTCGGGCCACTCTGGCGATGGGACTCAAGGTGGTACTCCTGCTCATTCTGCCCGCCACCGCCGGGCTCCTGGCCCTGGCTGAGCCGATCACGCGATTACTCTTCGAGCGCGGAGCTTTCGGCAGCACTGACTCAGCCGCCACAGCGATGGCCCTGCGCTTCTACCTGCCCGGCCTGCCCGCCGCTGCCATCGACCAGGTGCTGATCTTCGCCTTCTACTCGCGCAAGAATACCCTCACGCCGAACCTGATCCAGGGAGCCGCGATCAGCTTCTACCTGCTGGCCGCCCTGCCCCTGCTAGCGTTCACCCAACTAGGCTTCCTGGCCCTGGTACTCGGCAACTCGGCCCAGTGGGTCGGCCACGCCCTGATCGCCGCCTGGCTCCTGGCCCGCGCCGTGCCGATGGGCGGCCAGCGTCTTGGCGAAGCGGCGGCCAAGGGGCTTCTGGCCAGCCTCGCCATGGCCACCGCCGTAGCCGGGGCCGCCGTACTCCTCAGTGGTGCGCCAGTTCTATTCCAGGTGGCCCTCGCCGGCGGATTCGGCGGCCTCCTCTACCTCGGCATCTGCGCCGCCCTGCGCGTCGAGGCCCTCGGTTTTTTCCTCAGCGCCCTGCGCGGACGCTTCGCTCGGTAGTGGCCCGCCGGGGGACTGAAGCCCCCGGCTCTGAACGCCTACGACCTTCACCCTTTTACCCGCCGGAGGCTTCCCCGGCGGAACCTGCACGGTTCAGGTGCTCACGTGCGTAAAACAGTATCCACCGGAGAACCGGCTTCGTGCCTTCTGCACGATAGGGACGATCCCCTACA
>CAIRFY010000646.1 GCA_903877945.1 uncultured Oscillochloris sp.
CCCACATATATGTCTTAGACCGCCAGGATGGCCCCCGCCAGGGCATCGTCCTGCTCGGGCAGGACTGTGCGCAGGTCGAAGATCACCCGGCCCTCGGCGATGCGCGCCACCACGGCGGGCTGACCCGTGCGCAACCGGCGGGCCAGTTCGTCGGCGCTATGCGGGCCGGGGGCCAGGGCCACCCCGGCGCTCGGCAGAGTCTCGCCAGGCAGGGAGCCGCCGCCGACCGCGCTGGCGCAGTCGGTTACGGCGGCATCTGCGCCAGCCTGACTCAGCCGGATCGCCAGGGCCTCGGCCCGCGCCCGCAGCCCGCCCAGGGGCGCGGCGATCATGCGCCAGACCGGGATCTCCTCGGTGGCGCGGCCGCGCAGGTAACTGAGCAGAGTCGCCTCTAGCCCGGCGATGGTGGTCTTATCGAGGCGCAGGGCGCGGGCCAGCGGGTGACGCTTGAGCTGATCCACAAGCTCCTTCCTGCCCACAATCAGCCCGGCCTGCGGGCCGCCCAGCAGCTTGTCGCCGCTGAAGGTGACGAGGTCGGCCCCGGCAGCCACGCTCTCCGGGACGGTCGGCTCGGCGGCCAGGCCATAGGGCGCGGTGGGCAGCAGCGTGCCGCTGCCCAGGTCGTCCAGCAGCGGCACGCCCCTGGCGCGGCCAAGCTCAGCCAGTTCAGCCAGCCTGGTCTCGTGGACAAAGCCCACCAGACGGAAGTTGCTGGTGTGGACGCGCAGCAGCAGGGCGGTGCGCTCAGTTATCGCCCCGGCGTAATCGCAGACGTAGGTGCGGTTAGTGGTGCCCACCTCCACCAGAGTCGCGCCGCTCTGGCGCAGCACATCGGGGATACGGAACCCGCCGCCGATCTCGACGGCCTGCCCGCGTGAGACGATCACCTCGCGGCCAGAGGCCAGGGCGCTCAGGGCCAGGTAGATCGCGGCGGCGTTGTTGTTCACCGCCAGGGCAGCCTCCGCGCCGCTCAGCCGACGTAGCAAGGTTTCTAGGTGGACATTACGGCTACCGCGTTCGCCCGCCTCCAGGTCGTACTCCAAGTTCGTGTAGCCCGCGCCCACCCGCGCCATCGCCGCCAGGGCCGCCGCGCTCAAGGGCGCTCGGCCCAGGTTGGTCTGGATAATCACACCGCTGGCGTTGATCACCGGGCGCAGGCTGGGGGCGACCTCGCGGGCCAGCCGGGCCATCGTCCGCTCGACAAGCAGATCGAGCAGGTTATTCTCAGGCAGGGCGGCCCCGCCCTGAACCTCGCCGCGCAGGGACTCGATCTCAGCACGAGCCGCGTCACGCAGCAGCGCGTGGGGCGCGTCGGCGACATGCGGGCGCAGGGCGAGCAGCAGCCTATCGACACTAGGGATGTCGCGCAAGGGAGGCATACAAAAAGACTCCTTTCAGCCCTCACCCCCCAGCCCCCTCTCCCTGAGCGGGAGAGGGGGAGTCGGATGCGTCCTGACGCAGAATCTCCCCTCTCCCCGTGAGGGAGAGGGGCAGGGGGTGAGGGGGCCGAGGTTGATTTTACACCAGCCCGCCCCTTCTCGCCCCTCAGTACGCGGTATTATGCTAAACTAGAAGAACCCAAGTGACAAACGCGAAACACCCACAGATATGCGCAGGAGGGCGCCCATGACGACGCTGGACACCGACACGCTGGAGATGGTGCTGAAAGAGTTGCGTAAATACGCCGATAAAGAGCTTAAGCCCGAATATCTTCGCGAACTCGACGAGCGGGACGAGTTTCCCGCCCAGGTGCTGAAAGACCTCTACAACCCCGAGAAGATTGGGCTGCACCTGATCTTTATCCCCGAGGAGTACGGCGGGCTCGGCGGCGGTGCCTACGACATCTACCGCGTTTCGGAACTGATGGCCCGGATTGACCTCGGCATTGCGACCGGCGTGTTGGCGACCTTCCTGGGCACCGACCCGATCACGGTGGGCGGCACCGACGAGCAGAAGGCCCACTGGATGGGCCGCATCGCCGATGAGGGACTGCTGGTAGCCTACGGGGCCACCGAGCCACAGGCCGGCAGCGACCTAGGCACCCTGAGTACGAAGGCCGAGCCGGTGATCGAGGACGGCACCGTTGTCGGCTATAAGATCAGCGGGCGCAAGCAGTGGATCAGCAACGGTGGCGTGGCCGAGATCTACACGGTGCTGGCCAATGCCCCCGGCGGTCTCTCCTGGTTTGTAGTCGAGAAGGACGCCCCAGGGTTTGGCAAGGGTAAGCACGAGGATAAGCACGGCATCCGCGCCTCGAACACCTCCGCCCTGTTCCTCGACGATGTCTATGTCACCGCTGACCGGCTGGTTGGCGGAATCGAGGGCCGTGGCCTCGCTCAAGCCCAGGCCGTCTTCGGCTATACCCGCCTGATGGTGGCAGCCTTCGGACTTGGCGGCGGCTGGTCGGCGCTGGAGCGGGCTATCCGCTATAGCCAGACCCGCGTGCAGGGCGGCGGGCTGCTCTCGACGAAGCAGGCGTACACCCACAAGCTGCTGGTGCCGAACGCGGTGCGCCTGGAGGCGGCCCGCGCCTATATCGAGTGGACGGCGGCGCGCATCGACGCCGGTGAACCTGACCTCCAGACCGAGGGGGCCATCGCGAAGTTCCTGGCCACCGAGGGCGGCAACAAGGCGGCGGAGGATTCCATCCAGGCTCTAGGTGGCTACGGCTACACCAAAGAGTATATGGTCGAGAAGATCAAGCGCGATGTGCGGATTACCTGTATCTACGAGGGCACATCGGAGATTATGGAGTGGACGATTGCCCGCGACCGCTGGCAGATCCACCTGAAGACTCAGGGTGCCTACTACCGCGATTGGGCCGTCCGTCTCGATAAGCTCGCTGTCACCAGCCCGGCTGGCGGCGCAGCAACGGCGGCCCTGGCCCTGCGTGCCCTGGCCAACGTGCTTGAGCGCTGTCGGCTCGACCGACTCACCCGCAACCAGCACGTCCTCTTCCGCCTCGGCGAGCTGATCGCCTTGGGCGAGACGGCGGCGATCTTCGCTGAGTACGCCGCCACCCCGAGCAGGGCCATGCCGCTCGGCGCGGAGACGCGCCTGGCCATGGCGCGCATCCACGCCCGCGAGGCGGCCCTCAAGATTGCTACCGACGGTTTGGCTTGGACGATTGGTGCGGGACAGACTGACCCGCAGTTGGCGAACACCCTCGGCCTACCGGCGATTTACGCCGCTCAGGCTGGCCGGATCGAGGACATGAACCGGGTCGCCGCCGACCTTATCGCGGCGTTCCCGGCTGAATAAGACTGTCGCCCCCTCACCCCCTGCCCCTCTCCCCGTGAGAGAGGGGCAGGGGGTGAGGGGGAATCAATAGGAGTCGCTCTCATGGATCAGGTTGCTAGGCGTGCTGTGGCCATTGTTGGCCTCGGCGCGATCCTTCCCGATGCGCCGAATGCCCGGGCTTTCTGGGCGAATATCATGAACCGGCGTTACAGCATCACCGAGACGCCCCCGGATCGCTGGCGTCTTGCCGATTATTACGACCCCGACCCGACTGCGCCGGATAAGACCTACTCGAAGATCGGCGGCTGGGTGCGCGACTTCACCTTCGACTGGCAGCGCTACCGCATGCCGCCGAAGGTTGCTCAGGCGATGGATCTGAGCCAACAGTGGGCGACGACCGCCGCATCTGAAGCGCTTGGCGACTACGGCTACCCCGACCGGCCACTCAACACGGAGAATACCGGGGTTATCCTTGGCACGGCCATGGGCGGCGAACTGCACTACCTGACCAACCAGCGAGTGATCTTCCCCGACTTTGCCGCATGGCTGCGGGCCACGCCGATCTTCCGTACCCTGCCCCCCGCCGCTCAGTCCGAGCTAATCGCGCAGTTCCACAACCAGATGGATCGGGCGCTCCCGCAGATCACCGAGGACTCGATGCCGGGCGAACTGGCGAATATTGTGGCTGGGCGCGTAGCCAACCTGTTGAACCTGCGCGGCCCGAACTTTATCGCCGACGCCGCCTGCGCATCTACCTTCGCCGCCATCGACGCCGCTGTGGAACTGCTCACCGATGACCGAGTGGACGCCGTGCTGACCGGCGGCATCGACCGCAATATGGGGCCGTCTACCTTTGTGAAGTTCTGCAAGATTGGCGCGCTCAGTGCCACCGGCACCCGCCCCTTTGGCGATGGAGCCGACGGCTTTGTGATGGGCGAGGGCGGCGCGGTCTTCCTGCTCAAACGGCTGGAAGATGCCGAGCGCGACGGCGACACGATTTACGCGGTCATCCGTGGCGTGGGCGCCTCGTCCGACGGCAAGGGCAAGGGAATCACCGCGCCCAACCCGGTCGGCCAGGTTCTCGCAGTTGAGCGGGCCTGGCGCAATGCCGGGCTTGACCCGGCCACATGTACGCTGGTCGAGGCCCACGGCACGAGTACCCGCGTCGGTGATCGCACCGAGGTCGAGAGCCTGACCAAAGTCTTTGGGACGGCGGAGCGCGCCAGCATCGGGCTCGGCTCGGCCAAGAGCAATATCGGCCACCTGAAGGCTGGGGCTGGTGCGGCGGGCATGCTCAAGGCGATCTTCGCCGTTCACGAGAAGGTGCTGCCGCCCACGCTCAACTCCGAGCGCCCGAACCCGCACATTGACTTCGCCGCCGGCCCGTTCCGCCTCATTCACGAGGCCGAGCAGTGGCAGCGCCGGGGCACCACACCGCGCCGCGCCGGGGTCAGCGCCTACGGCTTTGGCGGAACCAACTTCCATCTGGTTCTGGAGGAATATATGCCGGGGATGATCCGGACCGAGCCGAAGGCATACGCCGGTTTCTCCGGCGCGGCTGCCTCGGGCGAAGATGCTCAGCCAGCGGTGACGGCGGCCGCGCCCCTACGCGGCATCCTGGCCCTTGGCTCCGCTACACCCGCCGACCTCAATGCACGGATCGCGGCGGCCCTGGAGCGAGTCGCCGGTGGTTGGACGCCGCCGTTGGCCCTGCCCGCGCCCGCCGACCTGCACGCCGCCGAGCGTCTGCTGGTGGACTTTGCCGACCGGGCCGACTTGCACGATAAGCTGACCAAGGCCGCTAAGGCGGCCGGACTGGGCAGCGCCGCCGCCTGGAAGTCACTCCAGGCCCAGGGAATCTACCGGGGCAGCGGCCCCGCCACCGGCAAGGTGGCTATGCTCTTCCCTGGACAGGGCAGCCAGTACCTGAACATGGGCCGCGAGTTGGCCCAGATTTCGCCCGAGGTCGCCGCCGTGTTCGCCGAGGCCGACGCGGTGATGACGCCCATTCTTGGACGCTCGCTCACCAGTTACCTGTTTGTGGATAGCGACGACCCGGCGGTGCTGAAGAAGGCCGAGCGCGAGTTGATGCAGACGGCGATCACCCAGCCCGCCATGCTTACCCTCGATATCGCCATGATGAAGCTCCTGGCGACCTACGGCGTCCACCCGGACATGGTGATGGGTCACTCGCTCGGCGAGTACGCGGCCCTGGTGGCCGCCGGGATCATGCCCTTTGCCGAGGCGCTGGATGCCGCCGCCGCCCGTGGTGCCGAGATGACCCGCGTCAGCATGGCCGACAACGGCTGGATGGCGGCGGTGATGGCCCCGCTTGATGTGGTGCAGTCTACCCTGGCCGAGATTGACGGTTACGTGGTGGCGGCGAACATCAACAGCTACGGCCAAGCAGTCATTGGCGGCGAGAGCAAGGCCGTGGAGACGGCCATCGCCAGCTTTGTGGCCAAGGGTTTCCAGGCCCAGCGCATCCCGGTCAGCCACGCCTTCCACACCCGCATCGTCGCCCCGGCTGCCAAGCCGCTGCGCAACGTGCTGAACCGCCTGCACATCAACGAGCCAACCCTGCCCCTGGTGTCCAACGTCACCGGCGACCTCTACCCGACCACGGTTGAGGGGATCAAGGACGCCCTTGAGCTCCAGATCGCCTCGCCGGTGCAGTGGGTGAAGGGTCTGGAGACGCTCTACGCCCAGGGCTGTCGGGTCTTTATCGAGTGTGGCCCGAAAAAGGCGCTCAAGGGCTTCGTTGACGATGTGATTGGCCGCAAGCCAGATATGGTTTCGCTCTTCACCAACCACCCGAAGACCGGCGAGATCGCCAGCTTTAACCAGGCCCTCTGCGGCCTCTACGCCGCCGGGGTTGAGCCGCAACCAGCTAAGGTGAACCCGATGTCTGTGAAGAATCATCAGCCCTCACCCCCCAGCTCCCTCTCCCTGAGCGGGAGAGGGGGGGCCGCGCCTTCCCTTCTCCCCTCTCCCCTTGAGGGAGAGGGGCCAGGGGTGAGGGGCGCAAACGGCCTAGAAGCCCTCGGCGCGCTGCTGGCCCAAGCCATCCAGAGCGCAAACAACGCCGCGTCCCCGGCCAGCCAGCCCTTCGACCGCAACGCCACGCCCCTCGGCTCGATTGTGATCAGCGGCACTGGCCTGGGCCTACCCGGCGCTGGCAAGTCTCTGATGGATCCCGACAACGTCCAACGCATTCTGCGCGGCGAGCAGTTTATTGACCTGATCCCCGAGCGATTCCGCAGCCTGATGCTGCGCAAGAACATTATCAGGCTGGTGAAGGGCGAGGACGGCAGCGGCCAGTTTGTCTCGATTGACCAGCCCTCGGATGTCATCCGCCTGGCCGGGCGGGCCGGTAGCTTCGACCTGCACGCCGAGTACGGCGTGCCGACCGCGCTGATCGAGGCGTTCGACCGCACTACCCAGATGGCGATGGCCGCTGGTCTGGACGCCCTGCGCGAGGCCGGGCTGCCCCTGGTGCAGACGTACCGCCACACCAGCCGGGGCACCGACCTGCCCGACCGCTGGATGCTCCCTGAGTCGCTGCGCGACGAGACGGGGGTGATCTTCGCCTCGGCCTTCCCCGGCATGGATCGCATGGCCGATGAACTGGAGCGCTACCACACCTTCGAGAACCGGCAGGCTCAGCTTGACCAACTCGATCAACTGCGTGGCGTGATCAGCGACCCGGCTGCCCTGGACGAGATCGGTCGGCGCAGCGCGGCCCTGCGCGAGGATCTGGCCCGCGAGCCCTACAGCTTCGACCGGCGCTTCCTCTTCCGGGTGCTGGCGATGGGCCACAGCCAGTTTGCCGAGTATGTCGGCGCACGCGGCCCAAATACGGCGGTGAACGCCGCCTGCGCTTCCACCACTCAGGCTATCGCGGTAGCCGAGGACTGGATCAGGGGCGGGCGCTGTCGGCGCGTCCTAATCGTCGCCAGCGATGAGGTGACTAGCGACAAGCTCATGGAGTGGGTCGGGGCTGGATTCCTGGCGACCGGTGCCGCCGCCACCGACGACGAGGTTGCCGCCGCCGCCCTGCCCTTCGACAAGCGCCGCCACGGCACCCTGCTCGGCATGGGCGCATGCGCCCTGGTGGTCGAGAGCGAAGACGCCGTTCGCGAGCGCGGTATGCGTGGTATCGTCGAGCTGCTCTCCAGCGAGACCGCCAACAGCGCTTTCCACGGCACCCGCCTCAATGTCGATCATATTTCGCAGGTGATGGATCGGCTGATTACCACCGCCGAGCGCCGTTTCGGCATTGACCGGGCTGCCATCGCCTCGCAGTTGGTCTTCATGTCGCACGAAACCTTCACCCCCGCCCGTGGCGGCAGCGCCGCCGCTGAGGTGGCCGCTCTGCGCAAGAGCTTCGGCTCGGCAGCGGACGCCATCGTCATCTCGAACACCAAGGGTTTCACCGGCCACCCCATGGGCGTCGGCGTCGAGGACGTGATCGCGGTGAAGATCCTGGAACACGGGATCGTCCCGCCCGTGCCTAACTTCCGTGAGGTTGACCCCGACCTTGGACAGCTCAACCTGAGCCGTGGCGGGCGCTACCCTGTCCAGTACGCCATCCATCTGGCGGCGGGCTTTGGTTCGCAACTGGCCCTCACCCTGCTGCGCCACATCCCCGGCAGCCTCGACCGGGTTGACTCGCCAGCCCACTACCGCTTCTGGCTCGACCAGGTCAGCGGCTACGACCGCACCGAGACCGAGGTTGTCCTGCGCGTGCTGCGCGTGGCTACCTCGGCCCACAGCGCCCCGACGCGCACGCCCGCACCGAGCAACTGGCGCTACGGCACCGGCCCGACTGTCCGCGCCATCGCCTCCGCCCAGACTGGGGCCACGACGCAGGCGCGAGTCTACCACGATGCGCCCCCGGCCCCCGCGCCCGTGGTCGCCGCGCCGAAACCGGCCGTTGCCCCCGCGCCCAAGCCTGTATCTGCGCCGGTCGTCGCCCCCCCGGCCCCCGTAGGCGTGTCTCGTGAGACGCCCGCGCCCGTCGCCGTCGCCCCGGCCCCCGTGCCTGTGGCGGTAGTAGAGACACCGGCTACCCCGGCCCCAGTCCCCGCACCTGTCGCCCCGCCGGTTGATCGGGTCACGCAGGAAGTCCTCGCAATCATCGCGGAGAAGACCGGCTACCCCGCTGAGATGCTGGATGTCGATCTGGATCTGGAGGCCGACCTGGGGGTGGATACGGTCAAGCAAGCGGAGACGTTTGTGGCCGTGCGCGAGGCGTTTGACATCCCGCGCCCCGACAGCATGGCCCTACGCGACTACCCCACCCTGCGCCACGTGATCAACTTCGTCTTCACGGCCCGCCCTGAGCTGAAGGTGGCGGTCGCCGTTCCGCCCTCTCCCGATGGGCGAGGGAGTCCGATCTCCCCTCTCCCAGAGGGAGAGGGGCCGGGGGTGAGGGCCGCATCCGACCCGGTAACGACGAAGGTGCTGGCGATTATCGCCGAGAAGACCGGCTACCCCGCCGAGATGCTGGATGTCGATCTGGATCTGGAGGCCGACCTGGGGGTGGATACGGTCAAGCAGGCCGAGACGTTTGTGGCCGTGCGCGAGGCATTTGACATCCCGCGCCCCGACAGCATGGCCCTGCGCGACTACCCCACCCTACGCCATGTGATCGGCTTCGTCTTCACGGCCCGCCCTGAGCTGAAGGTGGCGGTCGCCGTTCCGCCCTCACCCCAGCCCTCTCCCGCTGAGCGAGGGAGTCCGATCTCCCCGCTCCCCGTGGACAGTCCGATCTCCCCTCTCCCAGTGGGAGAGGGGCCGGGGGTGAGGGCCGCAGCCGACCCGGTAGCCGAGAAGGTGCTGGCGATCATCGCCGAGAAGACTGGCTACCCGTCTGAGATGCTGGATCTCGACCTGGATCTGGAGGCCGACCTGGGGGTGGATACGGTCAAACAGGCCGAGACCTTCTCGTCCGTGCGTGAGGCGTTCGACATCCCACGCCCCGACAACCTAGCCCTGCGCGACTACCCGACCCTGCGCCACGTGATCAATTTCGTCTACACGGCCCGCCCCGAGCTGAAGGTGGCGGTCGCCGTTCCGCCCTCTCCTGATGGGCAAGGGAGTCCGATCTCCCCTCTCCCAGTGGGAGAGATGCCGGGGGTGAGGGCCGCAGCCGACCCAGTGACGGAGAAGGTGCTGGCGATCATCGCCGAGAAGACCGGCTACCCGACCGAGATGCTGGATCTCGACCTCGACCTGGAGGCCGACTTGGGGGTAGATACGGTCAAGCAGGCCGAGACCTTCTCGTCCGTGCGTGAGGCGTTCGACATCCCGCGCCCCGACAACCTAGCCCTGCGGGATTACCCGACCCTGCGCCACGTGATCAACTTCGTCTACACGGCCCGCCCTGAGCTGAAGGTGGCGGTCGCCGTTCCGCCCTCTCCTGATGGGCAAGGGAGTCCGATCTCCCCTCTCCCAGAGGGAGAGGGGCCGGGGGTGAGGGCCTCAGCCGACCCGGTGACGGAGAAGGTACTGGCGATCATCGCCGAGAAGACCGGCTACCCGACTGAGATGCTCGACCTTGACCTCGACCTTGAGGCCGACCTGGGAGTGGACACGGTCAAGCAGGCCGAGACCTTCTCGTCCGTGCGTGAGGCATTCGACATTCCGCGCCCCGATAACCTGGCCCTGCGGGATTACCCGACCCTGCGCCACGTGATCAATTTCGTCTACACGGCCCGCCCCGAGCTGAAGGTCGCGGTCGCCGTTCCGCCCTCACCCCAGCCCTCTCCCGCTGGGCGAGGGAGTCCGATCTCCCCTCTCCCAGTGGGAGAGGGGCCGGGGGTGAGGGCCGCAGCCTACGACGTGGCCGAGGCGGATCGTGCGCCGCGCCGCGTGCCCACTCCGGTGCTGCGCCCGCCACTCGACCTCTGCAAGCCCACCGGCGCAATCCTGGAGTCCGGTAGCCGGGTGATCGTGATGATGGATCACAGCGGTATCGGTAAGTCCCTGGTTAGTCGGCTCCAGAAGCGCGGCGTGACGACCCTGACTTTCGAGGAGCCACCGACCACCGAGGAACTGAACGAGCGCCTGACGGCCTGGATGGCCGACGGGCCGATCCAGGGCGTCTACTGGCTGGTTGCCCTCGATGCGGAGCCTGAACTGACCTCCCTTGACCTGGCGGGCTTCCGCGAGGCTACCCGCGTGCGAGTCAAGAGCTTGTTCCTGACCCTACGCACACTCTACGACCAGTTCAAGGGGCCAGAGAACTTCCTGGTCTCGGCCACGCGCCTCGGCGGTCTGCACGGCTACGGCGACGAGGGCGCAAGCGCACCCCTGGGCGGTGGCGTCACCGGCATTACCAAGGCGTTCAAGCGCGAGCGGATTGAGATCACCGTGAAGACGGTGGACTTTGAGCTTGGTCGGAAGACAGCGGAGCCCGCCGACCTTCTGATCGCCGAGACCCTCTTCGATCCCAGCGTGATCGAGGTGGGCTACCAGGACGGGATGCGCTTCAGCATCACCCTGCTTGAGCAGCCAGCCGCCGATGGGCAGCCCGGTATGAACCTCAACCACGAGAGCGTCTTCGTTGTCACCGGCGCGGCCGGCGGCATCACCAGCGCGATTGTGGCCGACTTGGCGACGGCGAGCGGCGGCGTCTTCTACCTGCTCGACCTGACGCCCACGCCTGATCCGAACGACCCGCAGATCGCCCAGTTCCGCCACGACCGCGAGGCGCTCAAGCTCAGTCTGATTGAGGAGCTGAAGGCGGCTGGTGAGCGGCCCACGCCGGTGCAGATCGACCGGCGGCTGGCCGGGATCGAGCGCGCCGACGTGGCCCTGCGAGCGATTGAGGCCGTGACCGCCGCTGGCGGCACGCCGCACTACCGCAGCGTCAACCTGCTTGATGGCCCATCCGTGGCCGCTGTGATTGCCGAGGTGGTTGAGCGCCACGCCAAGATCGACGTACTGCTGCACGCGGGCGGTATCGAGATCAGCAAGACCATGCCCTCGAAGGAGCCACGTGAGTTCGACATGGTTTTTGACATCAAGGCCGACGGCTTCTTCAGCATCCTCAAGGCGGCTGACAGTATTCCGATTGGGGCCACGGTGGTCTTTAGCTCGGTGGCGGGCCGCTTCGGCAACAGCGGGCAGCCCGACTACAGCGCGGCCAACGATCTGCTCTGCAAGATCAGCAGCTCGCTGCGCCGGACGCGCCCGGAGACCCGTGGGATCGCCATTGACTGGACGGCCTGGGGCGGTATCGGTATGGCGACCCGTGGCTCCATCCCCAAGATCATGGCCGCCGCCGGGATTGACATGCTGCCGCCCGAGGTGGGCATTCCCACCATCCGCCGCGAACTGACCGCCGGCGGGACACGCGGCGAGATCCTGGTGGGTATCGAACTCGGCATCCTCACCGCCGAACTTGACCCGCAGGGCGGGCTTGACCCCGAGCGGGTCACGCAGGCCCTCGCCGCCCGTGAGCAGCCCCTGGTGATGATCGGCGCGCTGACCTCGGCCAACCTTTACGGTGGGATCGAGGCCGAGACGACTCAGGATCCGACCACCCAACCGTTTCTCTATGACCACAAGATCGACGGCACGGCGGTGCTGCCGGGTGTGATGGGCACCGAGGCGTTTGCCGAACTGGTCAGCCTGGTGGCCCCCGGCTACCAGGTGGCCCAGATCGACCGCGACCGCTTCTCTAGCCCGTTCAAGTTCTACCGCGACCAGCCGCGCACGCTTCACCTGAGCGCGATTATCCGACCACAGGCCAACGGCGAATTGCTCGCTCACACGGAGCTACGCTCAGTCCTCAAGCCGCCGAGAGACGGTCTGCCTGAGCATGTCACCTTGCATTTTAGCGCCGACCTGCGGCTGACCCGTGCGCCGCTGACCACACCCGAACTGGCCCAACTCTGGCCCTTGTCCGACTCGGCCCGCACCATCGAGGCACCCGAGATCTACAGCATCTACTTCCACGGCCCGGCCTACCAGGTACTCGACAAGGTGCTACTCGATGACGCCCGCGCCATCGGGGTGATGTCCATCCAGCGTCCGCCCGCGATCAGCCCGCCCAATGCCGCCGCCATCGTTGATCCGCTGCTGATCGAACTCTGCTTCCAGACCGCCGGGATCTGGCAGGCCGCACGCGATGGCGTGCTGGCCCTGCCCGCTGAGGTCACGTCGATGTCGGTGTACAAGCCGATGCCGACCCCCGGCGAACCGCCGCTCTTCGCCGTGATCACCCCGGACAGCGACGGCGGCTTCGACGCCCAGGTGCGTGACGAGGCCGGGGAGGTCTATGTGACGCTGCGGGGCTACCATACGGTGGCCATGCCGGGGACGGTGACGATCTAGTCCCTCACCCCCCAGCCCCCTCTCCCTGAGCGGGAGAGGGGGAGTCGGATGCGTCCTGTTGCGAAATCTCCCCTCTCCCCATAAGGGAGAGGGGCCGGGGGTGAGGGTCGATGATCAACTGGCTAACTGTCGAGAGCCGCGATTGCCCCACACCACAACGTATGCTTGGCCCAGAAGAGCGCATGTGCTACGAGGGCCTGCACACGAAGAAACGGCAGCAGGACTGGCTACTCGGTCGCGCTGCGGCCAAGCGGCTGGTGCTGCGGCACTTGGGGGCGCGTGGTGCGTCTCTGCCATTGGCGGCGATCAGGGTGGTGAACGACTTTGACGGCGCGCCGCGAGTTGTGCCGGCGGGTTTGGCCCTTGCTGACCGCGACATCTGCGCAGAGCTATCCGCCCTGTGCATTAGCATCAGCCACTCCGAGGATCGCTCGCTCTGTGCAATAATGACCGGTACCCAGTCCACAGTCCGCAATCTACAATCGGCAATCGCTCTCGGTGCCGACATCGAAACAATCGCGTCACGGGGGCGCGGATTTGCCGTCGCCTACTACACCGCAGATGAACTAGCCTTCCTGGGTGCCGCGCCGATAGAGTGCTACGACACGCTATCTACGGCGATCTGGAGCGCAAAAGAGGCACTGCTCAAGTTCACACGGCACGGGTTGAGGGTCGATACACGGATGGTTACGTGCCTGCCCGCCCCGCCCGAGCGAGATGGATGGGCGTCGGTCGCGATTTCCACCAAGCTGACCGATGTGCCGGTCGTTGGCTGGTGGCGAGTCTTCAGCGACCATGTGATCACAATCGCCGCAGGCGTTGGAGGCGAGGGAGCCTTGGGGACAGAAACATCTCCAGCCCTGCGCCCAGCCTTTTCAGATAAGGGAGAACCATGCAGGATTATATCGACAGACTGCGAGCGTTAAAGGCGGAGGCCGCTGGCTCGGTCAAGGATGCGGAGGCTCAGCACAAGCGGGGTCGGCTGACCGCGCAAGAGCGGATCGACCTGCTCTTTGACCCAGGCAGTTTCAACGAGATCGACACACTGGTGATGCCGCGCTACGACAGCTACATGGGCGGCAAGGGCTCGCGCCTCGGCGATGGTGTGATTACCGGGTTTGGCCTGGTGCATGGCCGCCAAGTCTTTGCCGCCGCCCAGGACGCCACTGTGATGGGTGGCTCCCTCGGCGAGATGCACGCCAACAAGATCGTCAAGGCCATGAACATGGCCCTCAGCTATGGCTGCCCCTTTGTGGCTCTGAATGACTCAGGCGGTGCGCGCATCCAGGAGGGCGTGGATAGCCTGGGCGGTTACGCTCGCATTTTCGACGCCAACTGCGAGTCCTCGGGCGTCATCCCGCAGATCTCGGTCATCCTTGGCCCCTGTGCCGGTGGCGCGGTCTACTCGCCCGGCCTGACCGACTTCATCTTCATGACCGAGAACAGCTACATGTTCATCACCGGCCCTGAAGTGGTGAAGTCGGTGATGCAGGAGAACGTCAGCCAGGAAGAACTGGGCGGCGGGCGCATCCACGCCACGGAGAGCGGCGTGGCCCACTTCCTATCAAGCGACGACCGCGAGTGTCTGCTGAAGGTGCGCGAATTGCTCAGCTACCTGCCCTCGAACAACCAGAGCGACCCGCCCTACATCGCCCCGCGTGACGACCCGGAGCGGCGCTGTCCCGAGCTAGAGCAACTGGTGCCGGTGGATCCGCACAAACCCTACGATGTCCGCACGGTGATCGCCAGCATCGTCGATGACGGGCGCTTCCTAGAGATCCACGAGCTGTGGGCGCAAAACATGGTCGTTGGCTTTGCCCGCCTCGACGGCTTTGTGGTCGGCCTGGTGGCCAACCAACCTATGAGCCTGGCGGGCACCATCGACATCAAGGCCACTCACTTCATCCGCATCTGCGACGCCTACAACATCCCGATCATTACCCTCCAGGATGTGCCGGGCTTCTTGCCAGGTACCAGCCAGGAGTACGGCGGGATCATCCGCAACGGTGCGCGCCTGATCTACGCCTACTCCGAGGCCACCGTGCCCAAGCTCATGCTCATCCTGCGCAAGAGCTACGGCGGAGCCTACTGCGTGATGAGTAGCAAGGGTCTGCGCGGCGACCTGCTCTACGCCTGGCCAAACGCCGAACTGGCGGTGATGGGCGCGGCTGGTGCGGTCAACATCCTCTTCCGCAACGAGGTGAAGTCTGCCGCCGACCCCAAGGCCCGCAGCGCCGAACTCGTCTCCGAGTACCAGGAGAAGTTCAACAACCCCTACGTCGCCGCCGCCCGTGGCCTGATCGACGACGTGATCGAGCCGCGTGACAGCCGCCGCGTCCTGATCCGCGCCCTGCACGTCACCCTCACCAAACGCGACCGCCACGTACCCAAGAAGCACGGCATTTCGCCAATGTAACGTCTGATCACCGCCCAGCCCTCACCCCGGCCCTCTCCCTCTGGGAGAGGGGCAGGGGGTGAGGGAAAAGAGAGAAGGTATGTTCAAAAAAGTATTAGTTGCCAACCGTGGCGAGATCGCTGTCCGCATCGTGCGCGCCTGCTGCGACCTGGGCATCGCCGCCGTGGCAGTGTACGAACCTGACGATATTGGGGCGCTACACGTGCGTCTGGCTAACGAGGCATACGCCCTCAGTAGACCAGGCAGCTACCGCAACCCCGACGAGATGCTCGCCGTGGCTCGTCACGCTGGGGTGGACGCCGTTCACCCCGGTTACGGGCTGATCTCCGAACACCCTGGCTTTGTGCGAGCCTGCGAGGATGCCGGGATCGTGGTGATCGGGCCGGGCAGTGCCGTATTGGAGCAGGTGCGCAACAAGATCGGCGCGGTCGCCCAGGTGCGGGCTGCCGGTATCGCCACGACCTACCCCTCATCACGGGCCTTCGCGCCCGACGAGGGCGCGGCCATGCTCGTCGAGGCTGATACCATCGGGTTCCCCCTGGTGGTCAAGGCCCACGCCGGTGGGCACGGGCGCGGCACCCACATCGTCCGTGATCGTGACTCGCTCGTGTCGGTCGTTCTGCGCTCCTCTGGAGCGGCCCAGGCGTTCTATGGCGACGCCCACATCTACCTGGAGGCCGCAATGGCGACCTCGCGCTATATCGAGGTGCCAGTGCTGGGTGATAACTACGGCACCATCATCCACCTCGGCGAGCGCGACGGCTCCATCCAGCGCAACACCCGCAAGGTGATCGGCGAGTCTCCCGCCCCCGGTATCAGTCAGGCCCAGCGCGAGGCGATCTGGCAGACCGCCTTGCATGTCGCCCACATCTTCGGCATCCGTGGGGCCGCCACAGTCGAGTTTGTGGTCGATGACGCGGGCCAGCACCACTTCACCGAGATCAAGCCACGTATCCAGGTCGAGCACTTGGCGACCGAAATGATCACCCGGATCGACCTGGTGCGCGAGCAGTTGCGTATCGCCGCCGGTGAGCGACTCGGCTACACCCAAGATCAAGTGCGCCTGAGCGGGGTGGCCATGTTCTGTCGGATCAATGCCGAAGACCCCTGGCACGGCTACCTGCCCAGCCCCGGCCATATCACCAGTTTTCGCACCCCCGGCGGGCCAAATGTGCGCGTAGATACCTACGCCTACGCCGGTGCCACCGTACCCGTCCACTACGACTCGCTGCTGGCCAAGCTCGGCGTCTGGGGGGCCACCCGTGAGGAGTGTCTAAACCGGGTGCAACGTGCGCTCCAGGAGTTTCAGATCAGCGGTGTGCGTACCAACCTCGGCCTGCTGCGCCTGATCGTCAACGACGAGGAGTTTGTCACTGGCACCTACACCACCGAGTCGAGCCAGCGCCCCCTGATGGACGCGCCGCCCCCCGATGATAACCTGGGCGATCTGGCAGCCGTGGTGGCACTGGCCTTCCTCAGCCGCATCCAGTCGGCCCGCCCTTCCACCCCGCCTGTCTTCACTGGCGGGTGGTATCGCGATAGTCGTAAGCTGCCCTCGTAGGACAAGGTTCAGATCAGCGTTACAGTGTGTGGTGTTTGTAATGCGGGCTTCCAGCCTGCCAGATGCGTGTCGGCAGGCTGGAAGCCCGCACTACGAACCGTAAGGCATGTTTCAATCTAGCGTGACAATTCAGCGACGAAACGA
>CAIRFY010000647.1 GCA_903877945.1 uncultured Oscillochloris sp.
AATGGGTACATTCAGCTTTACAGTCTTGCGATGAGGCGATGAGGCGATGAGGCGATACGGAACGCCTCACCGCGTCATCGTTTCATCGCTGAACTGTCAAGCTAGATTGAAACATGCCTTAGACATGGTTCGCAGATACTTTACCGTGTGCGGTGAACGTAGCACCGCCTTCCAGGCGGTCAGGAGTACCACCGCAGGCGGAAGCCCGCGCTACGAACTGTAAACCTGAAACCTGGCACCTGAAACCTTGTCTTAGATGTTTGACATGCATAAAGCCAGTATGCTACCATGCGCGGGTCAAAATGTGGTGGCAACCCGCTCAAGTAGGCAATCCTCCCACGGCGGAAGCACGTGGGTTTCTGCACCTAAAGGCAATATATTTCATGAAATTGCACGAGTATCAGGCCCGCGATCTGCTCGCTATGTATGGTATTCCCGTGACTGGTGGCGGCGTCGCGTCCACACCCGCTGAGGCGCGTACTATCGCTGAGCGCATTGGCGCGAAGGTTGTCGTGAAAGCCCAGGTATTTGTCGGCGGTCGCGGCAAGGCTGGCGGTGTGAAGCTCGCCGATACGCCCGAACAGGCTGAACAGGTTGCTGCTCAGATCCTTGGTATGGACATTAAAGGGCTGATCGTCGAGAAGGTGCTTGTCGCCGAAGCAATCAGCTACCAAAAAGAGATCTACGTCAGCGCCATCCTCGACCGCGCCACCAAGCGGGTGATGATGATCGCTTCTGCCGAGGGCGGCGTGGAGATCGAAGAGGTCGCTAAGACGAACCCTGATGCGATCATTAAAATTCCCGCTCACCCCGAGCTTGGTCTGCTTGACTACCAGGCCCGCGAGTTGGCTTTCGCCATCGGGCTGAAGGACGGGAAGCAGGCCCGCCAGTTCGCCCAGATCGCCAGCGCGCTCTATCGGGTCTTCGTCGAGACGGACGCCTCCCTCGCCGAGATTAATCCCCTGGTGATTCGCGACGACGGTAGCCTCCAGGCTCTCGACTCGAAGATCCTCCTCGACGATAGCGCCCTCTTCCGCCACCCTGACCTTGAGGCTCTGCGCGACCCATCCGGCGAGCCGGAGGCCGAGCGCCAGGCCCGCGCAGCCGACATCACCTTCATCAAGCTCGATGGGGACATCGGCTGTATGGTGAACGGCGCTGGCCTGGCGATGGCTACCATGGATGTCGTGAAACTCTATGGCGGTGAACCTGCAAATTTCCTCGATATTGGCGGCGGTGCGGGCAAAGACAAGGTCAAGGCGGCCCTTCAGATTATCCTCGCGGATACGAATGTCAAGGCGGTGATGTTCAACATCTTCGGCGGGATCACCCGCGTTGATGAGGTCGCCCGTGGCATTATCGCCGCCCTTGAGGAGGTCGATACCGATGTGCCGATGGTCGCCCGCCTGACTGGTACAAACGAGGTCGAGGGCCGCAGGCTCCTCGCTGGTTCACGTCTCATCCCGGCGGAGTCGCTGGCCGACGCTGCCCAGAAGGCCGTCGCTGCTGCACGCGGTTAAAGTTAATATTTTTTGCGAGACAAGGTTTCAGGTGCGCGGTTTCAGGTTTCAGGCCAGCGCAGCAGGATGCCACATTTTGGCCTGAACTGTAAAGTATCCGCGTACCTTGTCTGACGTGGTTTAGAACTAATACCTTTCACATAAGCCGATCTGTGCCGACCTTGCCCCCTCACCCCCTGCCCCTCTCCCTCACAGGGAGAGGGGGCTGGGGAGTGAGGGCTGAGCGGCGGGAGATTCGCAGTGGTGACTTCAGCACCAAGCGGCTGAATCCACCACTACGAACTGCCACGCTGAAACCTGGCACCTGAAACTTTGTCTAGCTGGTTTGAGGAGTTTTGGGATATGAAGAAACGTGCGCTTATTACCGGCATAACTGGCCAGGACGGCAGTTACCTGGCGGAATTCTTGCTCGACAAAGGCTACGAGGTCATTGGCATGGTGCGCCGCACCAGCACGGTGAACTTCGAGCGGATTAAGCACTTTCAGGACAAGATCACCCTCGTCACTGGCGATCTGCTCGATGAGATTTCGCTGATCAATATGCTGCGCGATCACCGGCCCCGCGAGGTGTATAATCTGGCGGCCCAGTCGTTTGTGCAGACGTCGTGGCCCCAGCCGGTGTTCACCGGCGAAACAACGGCCCTCGGGGTGACTCGTATGCTCGATGCGACACGTCTGGTTGACCCGGAGATTCGTTTCTACCAGGCCAGCAGCAGCGAGATGTTCGGTAAGGTTGTCGAGGTGCCTCAGAAGGAGACGACGCCCTTCTACCCGCGCAGTCCCTACGGGGTGGCGAAGGTGTATGGTCACTGGATCACGGTCAACTACCGTGAGAGCTACAACATGTACGCCTGCTCGGGGATACTTTTTAACCATGAGAGTCCGAGGCGGGGACTGGAGTTTGTCACCCGTAAGATCTCGCACGCGGTGGCGCGGATCAAGCTCGGGTTCGATAAGGAACTGCGGCTAGGCAACCTTGACGCCCGGCGCGACTGGGGATTCGCTGGCGATTATGTCGAAGCGATGTGGATGATGCTCCAGCAGGAACGTCCCGACGACTACGTGATCGCCACCGGCGAGACGCACTCGGTACGTGAGTTCTGCGAACTGGCCTTTAGCCATGTGGGGCTGACGTATAGCGACTACGTTGTTCTGGATGATCGCTTTATGCGTCCGGCAGAAGTCGATCTGTTGATCGGCGACCCGGCGAAGGCGCGGGAAACCCTGGGATGGAAGCCAAAGACATCATTTCCCGATCTGGTTCGATCAATGGTTGACGCGGATATGCAACTACTCAAGGAGCAGAACCGATGACTCAGGCTGAGATGCGACTGATTGAGGAAGGCTGGGAGGCACTAGTGGAGCGATTAGGTCATGCTGAGGCGACCCGCTTCGTCATGCTGTTCGACCGCCGTACAGGCGGTGCATTACGGCACCTGCGCACGCTCTGGTCGACGACGAACGCCAGACAGCGACGTCAATCGGAGCTACAGCAGAGCCAGTCGGTCAATCGGCTCGACGCCTGAGTTCGCACGCCTTTGGGTTGGTGTTTGGCAGCGACGTTGCTAAACACCAACCCAAAAATTTTGGTGGTGTCCTGTCCCTACGTCTTTGACCGCGACACCGGCTCGTCGTGCAGATTTTGCTCGATCTGGTCGAGCCGCGCTGTCACCCCGCGACGCCAGGCATCGTCCTCCACCTGCATCGACCGTACCCGGTAGAGAATCTCCTCCTGCACCCGGCGCACCCCGCCCACCCGGTCGGCCAGCAGGCCGATCAAGAATGTGACCAGGGCCATCACTACCAGCACGCCGCCCACAAAAAGCGACTGGTTGTTTGAGCGCGACTCGGCGAACCAGGCGAGCCGCCGACCAATAAAGACGTACGCGGCGGAGAGCAGCAGCAGGACGCCCGGCGTAAAGAAGATCGCCGCAATGTAGCTAAAAACCTTCAGGGGCTCGTAGGTGGCGTAGGTGCGGGCGATGATCGCCGCCTGACGCTTGATGAAGTTCCAGTTGCCCCGGTGCAGCCGCGAGGGTCGATCCACGATATTGGTGCGGATGGGAACCGCCGCAATCGTTAGGCGGCGCTTGCCCGCCTGGATCAAGTTCTCCACGGTGTATGAGAAGTCGGTGGTAACGAATGTGCGCAGGGCGGCATGACGCGAGAGCGCACGAAATCCGCTGACCGTGTCAGGTACGTCGGTTTCGGATGCCCAGCGCACCACCGAGCTACCAAGGTACTGGAGGAGACGCTTGAGGTTCGAGAAGTGCTCGATCATCTGCACCTGACGATCACCAATCACAATATCAGCTCGCCCAGCGATGATTGGCTCCACCAAGCGTGCGATCTCGCTGCCAGGGTACTGGTTGTCTGCGTCGGTGTTGACAATAATATCGGCACCCAGGCGCAGCGCGGCGTCGATGCCGGTCTGGTAGGCGGTGGCCAGACCCTTGTTGGACGTATGGCGCACCACGTAGTTGGCACCGGCGCGCAAGGCCACATCCACCGTATTGTCGACGCAGCCGTCATCAATGATCAGGATCTCGACGCTGCCGACCCCAGGGATCTCACGTGGAATATCCGCAATCACCGACGCGATGGTCTCGCCTTCGTTCAGCGCGGGGATCTGGACGATGAGCCGTAGCGGTATGTTGTTGCTCTGATCACTCATGGTGGCGGCCATTGTAGCACATAGGGAGGAGAGAACCGGTAACCGGATGCGCCCGTCTCCTCTATCCGACACACAAGCAGGGCATGAGCAAAGTCAGATCCGGCCCCCTCACCCCCTGCCCCTCTCCCTCACGGGGAGAGGGGAGTTTCTTCATCAGGATGCGCTCGGCTCCCCCTCTCCCGTTCAGGGAGAGGGGGCTGGGGG
>CAIRFY010000648.1 GCA_903877945.1 uncultured Oscillochloris sp.
AATGGGTACATTCAGCTTGACAGTTCAGCGATGAGGCGATGAGGCGATGAGGCGATACGGAGCGCCTCACCGCGTCATCGTTTCGTCGCTGAATTGTCAATCTGGATTGAAACATGCCTAAGGCATGGTTCAAACCAGCGTGACAGTTTGGCGGGGACGCGAAGACGTGAGGACGCGAGGATGCGATAGCATCGCCTCGTCGCATCCTCGTCTCATCGCCACACTGTCACGCTGAAACCTGGCACCTGAAACCTTGTCTAATGGCACAATGGCGCGGTCGTGCCGAATAGTCGGGCCATTTGGCATGAGCTGGCTTATCGCGTATCATGGTCAGCTATGGAAGAAATACAGTTAGACATTCACGGGATCGCCCAGGGCGGCGACGGGGTTGGTCGGGTGGACGGTATGGTGATCTTTGTCACTGGTGCCCTGCCCGGCGAGAGGGTGCGCGTGCAGATCACGGAGCGCCGCCAGAGCTACATTCGCGGGTCGGTGATTGAGGTGCTGCGCCCCTCGCCCGACCGGATCGATCCGATTACTGCCGACGACGGCCATGCCGCATGGCAGCATATCGCCTATCCGGCCCAGTTGCGGCTGAAGGAGCAGATCGTGCGCGAGCAGTTGGCCAAACTGGCCGGCTTGAGCGATCCGCCGGTCGCGCCGATCATCGCTGCTCCGCATCCCTGGGGCTACCGTAACAGCGCCACCTTGCACGTCGAGGGCGGCAAGGTCGGCTACCACTACTCTGGCAGCCGCCACGTATCCGACCTAACGCACGACCCGCTGCTGTTGCCGGCGCTCAACGACGCGCTCGAAGGGCTGCGCGAGGTGCTGCCCATCTTCGAGTCATCGGTTGCTGCGGTGACTCTGCGGGCCAGCGCGGCCTACGGCTATGTCGTGGGGCTGATCCACGGCCACGACAATTCATCCCCGGCGAACCTGGCCGACCTTGGGGTGGCCTGGAGGCTGCGTGCGCCGATTGTGGCCGATGTGGCGGTGGAGGCACAGGGCTACATGCAGCCGACGCCAGTCTATATTCATGACGAACTGGGCGGTGTGGTCTTCATCCTCAGCCCGGACAGCTTCTTTCAGGTGAACGCCTCGCAGGCCGAGCAGATGCTCGGCGTGATCCGTACGCAACTGAACCTTCAGCCGGGGGGAACCTTGCTTGATGTGTACTGTGGCGCGGGTACCTTCGCGATGCCTCTGTCCGTTGGCTTGAGGAAGGTTGTTGCCATTGAGGAGGATCCATCGGCAGTGGCCGATGGCATACGCAGCGCGCCCTACAACGGGATCATTAACGTGAACTTCGTGCAGGCCGCCGCCGAGCGCGCCTTGTCCCGCACCGATGAGTCCTTCGATGCGGCGATTCTGGATCCGCCCCGCCGTGGCTGCCACCCCGCCGTGCTAGAGGATCTGGCCCGCTTGGCCCCGCCGACCATCGCCTACATCTCGTGCCACCCCGGCATTCTCGCCCGCGACCTCGGCCCGCTCCTGAATGTCGGCTACCGGCTGGATCTTGTCCAGCCCGTGGATCTCTTTCCGCAGACGCCACACATCGAGTGTGTGGTCATTCTGCGAAAGTAGCCACGTCCTTGAATCAATACCTTTCACATCGCGAATAACTTCCTAGTACTGCAGTTGTAGTTTGAATTACCCCCCCTAGCCCCCCCGCACGCGGGGGGGAACCAATGCACTGTTCCCC
>CAIRFY010000649.1 GCA_903877945.1 uncultured Oscillochloris sp.
AGCCAAAGAGCATAAGAGATACGATTTTTTATGCTGATCTGCCTAGACTCGCGCAGCGGTCGGCGCTGCACCAGCGAGAACCGCAATAGTGCCAAGTTCTGTCGCCGTTGCGGCGCACCTCTGCGCGGCGCTCTGCGCCTACAAGACCCTGAAGCCCAGGTGGGCCGCTACCAGATCATCCGCACCCTCGGCCACGGCGGCTTTGGTGCTGTGTACGAGGCCGAGGACGGTGCCGAGCCGGGGCGTATGGTGGCGATCAAAGAGACCTTCGACCCCTCCAGTATCCGCAGTTTCCAGGGCGAGTTTGTCATCCTCAACACGCTGCGCCACCCGAACCTGCCGCGCTACCACGAGATGTTTGAAGAGGAGGGCAACGGCTATCTGGTGATGGAACTAGTGCCGGGCCAGAGTCTTCAGGATGTGCTGGAGAAACAGCAGGGCGACCCACTGCTTGAGTCGCAGGTACTCGGCTTCGCCCTTCAGCTTTGCGATGTGCTCAGCTACCTGCACGCCCAGCATCCGCCGATTATCCACCGCGATATTAAGCCGGCCAACATTCGGCTCACGCCCGAGGGTCTGATCAAACTGGTGGACTTCGGGCTATTGAAGCAGGGTATCGATGCCACCCAGAACTCGCGGCGCGGCCTGACGCCCACCTACGCGCCGATTGAGCAGTGGGGGGCCAGCGATCAGCATACCGGCCCGCGTAGCGACATCTATAGCGTGGGGGCGACGCTCTACCACCTGCTTACCGGCGAGGCTCCCCTGACCTCGGCTGAGCGTGCGTCGAGCAGCTCTGACCCACTGCTGCGCCCGCGCAAGCGTAACTCTAGCCTCTCGCATCATGTGGCCGACGCGGTGACGAAGGCGGTGTCGCTGGCTCAGGATCAGCGCTTCGCCGATGCAGCCGATCTGAAGCGTGCCCTGATGGGTATGGGCCAGATGACCGTGAACGTCCGTACCCAAGGCGCGATCACGGCCCACAGCGGCGGTGTCCATGCTGTGACCTTCAGCGCCGATGGCGAATGCCTCGCCAGCGCCGGGGCCGACGGAGCCGTGCGGGTCTGGGCCACCGCCGATGGCGAGCGTGTCGCCGACCTGCCCGGCCACGCCGAGCGCTCGCTGAGCGTGGCCTTCAGCCCGGACGGGCAACGGCTGGCGAGCGGCGGGGCCGATAAGGCCGTGCGTCTGTGGAGCGTGGCTGACGCGGTTCAGCTTGCCTGTCTGGAAGCCCACAGCAGTGTGGTGTCCAGCGTGGCCTTTAGCCCGGACGGGCGGCTGCTGGCGAGCGGCGGGGCCGACAAGACGGTGCGGATCTGGGACGCCGCGAGCGGCGCGCCTCTGCGCGCCATCCGTGGCCAGATGGGCAACGTGAGCGGGCTCGCCTTCAGCCCCGACGGCGAGATCCTGGCGAGTGTGATCACCCTCGATAGCAGCGTGCGCCTGTGGAAGATCGCCGACGGGCGTCTACGCCAGACCCTGCGTGAGCAACTGCGCGGCAAGGCGGTGTTTGCCTACATCGAAGCGACTCTGCTCAGCGCGGCGGTGGTCTTTAGCCCCGACGGCGATCTGATCGCCAGCGGCGGCACGATGGACAGCACTCTGCGCCTGTGGAACGTGGCCGACGGTAGCCTGCGCCTGATCTTCGAGGGCCACGCTGGCCCGATCACGAGCGTGGCCTACAGCCCGGACGGGCGCACCGTGGCAAGCGGCAGCGCCGACAAGACGGTGCGCCTGTGGAGCGTGGCTGACGGGCGTCTGCTGCACACCCTGGAGGGCCACGACGACGCCGTGACCAGCGTTGCCTACAGCCCCGACCGGCAGACCTTGGCCTCGGCCAGCCTCGATGGGACGATCCGCCTCTGGCGGATCTAACGTGAAGATAGCCGATAGCCGATAGCCGATAGCCGATAGCCGATA
>CAIRFY010000650.1 GCA_903877945.1 uncultured Oscillochloris sp.
ACCCCAATGCCTCGTCCTTACGGGATACCCCGGATTTCAATCCGGGAAGAGTTCATCCGCCTCCTCCTGCGCGGATCGCGGCGGCACAAGCGTAAATGGCGCCAACGGGGCCGTGCGCGGGCCACGCCGCTCCATCGCTGCATAGAGCGCCTCGTCGTAGGGCCGAGTGCGGATCACCACCGGCATCGGCACCGCGTGGCCCAGCACCAGCGCCTGCTGCTTGCTGTCCAGGGTCGCCAGCACCGCCTTCAGTCCGCTGCCCCCGCTCACCCCGGTGAACACCGCGTCGATGTCCTTCTCGTCATTCAGCAGGGCCGTGATTCGCGTGCCCAGTTGGCTCATCACCTCGTTATCAATCGACGAGGGCCGCTGATCCACCACCAGCAGCGTCACGCTATACTTGCGTAGCTCGCGGGCGATAGTACCGAAGATCGTCTGCTTCGCCGTGGCCGGATCAAGAAACTTGTGGGCTTCCTCAATTGTGATCATCAGCGGGTGCGGCTTGTCGGCATTATTCTTCGAGTGGATGAATTTCTCGGTTTGATTCACCCAGCGCCGGTAGATCCGCCGGGTGATGATATTTGCAACCAGCATATAGGCCAGACTGTTGCTGTGCTGGCCGAACTCCAGCACGACGTGGCGTTTGGCCGCTAGAGCCTCAATCATCCGATCCACCGTCGAAAAGTCGGCCTGATCCTGGATGAAATTCAGCCGCGTGATCTGGCTGAGCTTCCGCTTCAGCGCACCAATCGCCCCCGCGTGAGCGCCGGTACTCTCGGCGAACTCTTGGATCGCCGTCGTATCCATGTCTAGCAACTCGCGCATCCAGTGATTCTTGAAACGGTCGTGCAGCAGGTACGAGGACTCCGTAGCCGTATCGCTCAGGTTTAGCTCCTGCCTCAGAGGCACCACATCCTCGACCTCGATCTGATCCAGGCCAATCACCACATCGCCGTCGTAATGCCCGCGCCGCGATGAATCCGGATCAAGCGTGTAGACCAGCACATCGCTGCCGAAGAGCTGGCGCAGCCCCTTCACAAACGTCCCGCCCTCAGATCGGGACTCCCAGCCGTACTCATTGTGCATATCAAAGATCAGGTTTGCGCATACCCCAGAGTGGATAGTGCCACAGAGCAGCAGACGGGTCAGGAAGCTCTTACCGGTGCCGCTCTTGCCGAAAATGCCGTTGGATCGCTCCACCAGGCGCTCTAGGTTGATACACACCGGCACGTCCATGTCGAGTGGCTGACCCACCTCAAAGTGCGTGGCATCAGCAGCGCCGAACACCCGGCCAAAGTCATCCTCCTGGGCTTCAACCACCGGCGAAAAGTGTCGTGGGATGGTTTTCACCGGCAGCATCTGCTCCGAGTGATCAGTCGGCAACATTAGTTGCGGCTTCAGTTGGATCGTACCGTAGGTGGACGTGCCGGCCAGCACCGCGTGGATGAAGGCATCGCCGCTAGGCGGGTCGATCAGCACCTTCTGGTTGGTCGCCTCCAGCACCACGTCCGTAATCATCGAGAAAAACTCGTGCTTCTCGCCCTGGACGACCACAAACTTGCCGACGCGCATATCTTCGACACTCTCACGGGCATCCAGACGCGCCGTAAGCCCTTCGCTAAGCGAACCACTAGTGATGACGCCGAGGCGCGTGCGATGCTCCATTGGGTGTTCCTTTTGCTCGTGAACAAGTTAGCACAAATATACCACAACATTGTCATGACGAATACATCAGCCCTCGCAAATCCGCCCCAAACCCTGCACCAGCAGATAACTTTGTGGTACTATTGCGCGAGGTTGCCCGTCGCTGTCGCAGGAGCACACACTGAACGTGCAGGTGATGATCAATGGGAATTTCTGGGGCCAGCCCAACGTCGGCAGCGGCCAGTATCTCCACGGCCTCCTGCGCTGGCTTCCCCAGGTTGCCCCGCAGCACCGCTACGTGCTGCTGTTGCCCGCCGGGGGCGACCCCGGCCCGGCCCTGCCTCCCGGTGTGTCCGCCGTCACTGTGCGTACACCCTTCGACCGCGTCAGTCCGAACCTGGCCAAGCTCTTCTTCGAGCAAGTTGGCCTGCCCGGTACGGCCCGTCGGTTGGCCCGCCATCTCAGCCCCGCAGTTGTTTTGGTGCCCTACTTCGC
>CAIRFY010000651.1 GCA_903877945.1 uncultured Oscillochloris sp.
ACACCCCGCAGCCCGCTCCTGAGCAGCCCCACGACGGCTCAGGGGCGGCGATTGAGGATTGTGCCGCTCACGACGAAAAAGCGACCTTGCAGGAAGGCTCAGGAGCGACGGAACAGACCATACCTACACATTCACACGTCCGTGATGTTATCGCCCCGCAGAAGCCCGTACAGCCCGCACACGAACAAACGATTGCTACTGTTATCGCCCGCATTGAGATTGCACGTACCGAAATCAGGTACACGAAGCGAGAGACGCTTAACCGTGAGACGGGAGAGCTGGTTGAGAAAGCGACGAAGGCAATGAAGCATCGGGTACGGGCCATTGTGAGCGATGTCCCCGATGCGCTGTTTGATGCGGCGTGGAAGAAAGCAAACGATGTATGGCTTACCTACCGCGCCGATCTAGAGCGACGGGATGCGATAGGGCTGGCTCAGGCAGCTCGTAGCGCCGCACGACAGCACGCGGATGCCGTCATGAAGAACTCGCCGCGTGTGAAGTTCTACGCCGCACAATCACGAATTGCCGCTGAGATATGCGCCCGTCGAGGGGTTGACCCGCTTGACCCCACGGGCAAGCAGAAACTCCGCGCTACCCAGGCCCAGGCCAAGGCTCAGGCCAAGGCCCAGGCCGAGCGACGGGGCAAGGTTGCCAGCCTGTTCGTGCCATCTGTTGCGCAGCGCCCGCTCTTTGAGTACACACCTGTGGCGTGCGCAGACTAGCACGCCCGTAGGCACGCATTCCTGAGCAGCCTGACGCGGTTCTTGCCAGCATCGTGAATGCACCACAGGCCAGGATAGCCGCTCAGTGCTTGCGCCGGTTAGTTTCAAACCAGCAGTTCAGTGCCGATAAACCAGTGCCGCTGGCTAACCCTCCACCAGGGCGATCTCCTCGTCCGTGAGGCCATAGAGGGCATAGACGATCTGGTCAATCAGCCGGTCGGTGGCGGCGATACGGGCGTCAAAGGCAGCAATGGCAGGCTGGCGGGTGCGGTAAACCTTCACCAGATCGGCCATGCTGCCCAATTTTTGCTTCAGACGCTCTTTAAGCAGCCATTTCCACTGAGTTTCGCTGATTGCGCCGATGTTAGCACGTAGCTCCATGCGGCTGGCCGCCAAGTCGCCGAGTTGGGATTGGGCAGTAGCGAGGGTTGCCATGTACGTCGCCTGCTTTGCGGCAAAATCCTTGTCATCGCCCTTTGGTGGACGTGGTGGGGTGTAGAGCCGACCAATCTGCGCGAGTTGGCCCGGTGCCAATACGCCCTCCAGGTCGAGCATCAGATCTTCCAATGCGCTCTGACGCTGTTTGTGCAGATCGATCATCTGCTCGGCGAGGTGGGCCAGTACATCGTGAACGACGTCGCTCTGTTCTGGCTCTGCTGTCAGGCGAGACTTGCAGAAGGTCAGCAGTTCGCTGAGTGTGCCTGTTGCGTACAGGGCTACGCCGTCGTCGCGTAGGGCGGCACGCTCGGCGTCGGGGGTGGTGAAGGTGATGCGACGGATGGGAATCTGGCGGAGTGTTTCAGGAAAAATATCAATCCCTGGCGACAGGAATCTGTTGTGATAGTAGCCAAGCGTAGACGATGCAATGACAGCGAGAAAAAAGTATAAACTGTATCCATTTGGAAGATCGAATATATTCACATCATAGTGCAATCTCTTTGAGCCTAGATGAATAACATCTTCGGCTTTCACACAACAATTAATAACGTGATTAACATAAACTCCCTGCGTGTCGAGCGTTGCGGGTATTTTTTTATTACTCGAAATTCGTTGCACAAGAATTTTTGGTGCCTCAAAAAGCTCAGCGTACTTCGGACGGTGCATCTCAAGGGGACGATACTCGATGTAGCGCATTGGCGTAAGCCACGAGTAACGCCCATCCCATTCTTTCGCCTCAACA
The DNA here is from genome assembly GCA_903877945.1 of uncultured Oscillochloris sp. Classification (GTDB taxonomy): domain Bacteria; phylum Chloroflexota; class Chloroflexia; order Chloroflexales; family Chloroflexaceae; genus Oscillochloris. The sequence continues at coordinate 1,903 of CAIRFY010000651.1, forward strand.
TACGGTTTAGACGCCTCGCCCAAGGCATCGTGATGCACAAGCCTGTCTACAGAATCGCCTGTGCGGGGGTTATGACCAACGAGTCCCGTTGTAAAATAACAATACGAAGCCAGAGGGACGGAGATTGCCGCGATTTTCTGTCGTAAATGATCGTCTGTGATCGCAACATCGAGCTGAAATGCCGATCCAGAAAGTCTCTCAAACTGACTCTGTGTGACGTTTTTGCGAAATGCTCCTTTACGAAACTGGGGCAGAGAAACGATCTCAACTTCATGATCTGGCCCGGCTACTAGGTTATCAATGACAAGAATACAGGGCGACACGCCAATACCAGGAAAAACATTCTCTCCACGCGCATCAACAATAACCCGAATAGTTTTCTGCGCAATCATCCACGCTCGCAGCTTTTCGGCATAGTTTATCGTCAACACCGCAGATGGAACAATGTACGAAAAGACCCCTTTTTTCTTTAGCAGAGAAATAGATTTTTCAATAAAGATGAGATACACATCAAATCGTCCCCATGCCGTAGTGTATTGTCCGGATGTGATAATATAGCTTCTTTGCTCTTTATCCGCAGTTTCAGCGCGAATATACGGCGGATTCCCCACCACCGCATCAAAGCCGCCCTGCTCACCAAGCGGGACACCGTGGTGGTCGAAGAAGACCTCGGGAAATTCCAACTCCCAGTGGAAGAAGCGGCTCTCAGTCGCAAGCGCATCAGCCTGGTCAAGCAGATCGACGATCTGGCGTACAGCGGCAACACCACGCCCAGTGGCATAGTCGGTCAAGGCATTGCGCAGATCAGACGGGATGTTCAGGCCAAAGTGCTGGGCCGTGGTGAGGTTCGCCAGTCGGCTATACGTGCGGGTAAGGTTGGCTCGCATATCTCTGTAGGTCTGCTCTTGTTCCTTGACCTCTTCCACCGTGTTGGCTGCCTTGTCCTCGATCATCCACATGCTATCAACCGCGCTACTCATGTTTTGGCGGAAGGCGTCATCGTCCAGCAGCATAAGCTGGCCCGCAGCGACCGCTGACTGGGCTTTCTTCGCGTGGCCGTTGGCCTTCGCTGCACCATTCATGCGGAGGTCGTCAAGGCGTGCGCCAATCAGGGCGTTACCGCACCGCAGGTGGTGATCAAGGAATGAGAGCGGCTTGTTCTTCGCCACGGTCACGAGCCAGAGTGAGAGCTTGGAGAGATCGACCGCCAGCGGGTTCAGATCCACCCCGTAGATGCAGCTTTGGGCCACCCGGCGCTTCCAGTAGGCCAGATCCGCCTCGCCATCGGCATCATCTCCTGGCACTAGCGCCCGATCAACCAGAAACCGAGCAATATACTCGGTCGCCTCAACCAGAAAGTGGCCCGAACCCATGGCCGGGTCGCAAATATTCACTGCGAGGATGGCCTGCACCTGGGCAGATTCGTCCTTCACTCCCTCGACCGCACGCCGCACAGCAGGGCCGACTGTTTGGTCAACGATGTACTTCACAATGTAATCGGGCGTGTAGAAGCTGCCGGTGGCCTTCCGCTCGCCCTTGTCGTTGAGCAGATCAATAGTGAAGCCCTCACCCCCGGCCCCTCTCCCACGAGGAGAGGGGAGTTCGGACTCCCTCTCCCGCTGGGAGAGGGCTGGGGTGAGGGCTTCCAGATGATATTCCAGTAGCCCCTCGTAGATCGTGCCGAGATGTCGCTCGGCCAGGTCGCGGTAGTCAATGTACTTCCCGTCTACGCGGGCGAGCATATCGAGTGCCTGAAGCAGGTGGGCATCGCCGATGCTCTTTTCTTCAAGGAAAGAGTGTTGCTGAGGGTCGAAGAGTCCCCCGTTAAACGTCGCTACCTGAAGCGGCGGGCTACCGGCGTCAATGATTCCAAAGAGTTCGCGTAGGCGTGGCCAAAACATAGCACTACTGGACAGCAGCATCTTGCCGCCATCAATCCGTTGCGCCACCTCGCGCTTGATTGCCTCCAGACTGTACGAATCGCGGTACTGATCACTTTCGCGTAGCGGCAGCAGCTCACGAGCCTCGGCGTAGAACACAAAGAGCAGCCGGTAGAGGACAATCAGACTGTTGTCGTAGATGGTCTTTAAGGTTGCTGCGTCGGGCGAAAGATGGTTCGGTGGATAGTCGAGAAAGCCCTGGGCAATGTGGCGAAGGGCGGCATAAACCTGTTGCTTGAGATTCTCGCTAATACCACGGGCGAAGTCGGTACTCGCCTGCAACATGGCCCGCAGACCAAGCGCATGATCATCGAAGGCCGTGCGGCGAAAAAAGACGTAGAAGTACAGAAAGGCCGCTGGGTCGTTATGTTCCAGCAACTCGGGCAGACTCACCTCATAGTAGCGTTCGAGCTTATGCGCCGTGTCCTTGTGAAAGAGCCGCCAGAGCCGCCCATTGGTCAGAATCCCCCACTCGGCCCCGCTATGTTGAATGTAGAAGGCAATCTGATAGGACGGATTCTTGTTGTTAAAGATGTCTTTGTTCTTGTCCTTGATGGTCACATCCAGAGGGCGATCCCAGGATTTGGCATCGCCGATGGCGATCATCCCCTGCGTCGGCAGCGCATCGGTGAGGGTCTTACCTTTATTTGCGTTGAGCGCATCCCGATCGCGGTAGAAAACATAATCCGGTATCTTGGTACCATCAGGCGATGTGAGCGCCGCCTGAACCTCGAAGATATGGCCAAGCGCCTTCAGCACCGGCCTAATCCACCGTTCTTCCGTCTGCGCCTCTTTTTCGTTACTGCTGGGGGTGTAGGCTGCATAGATCGCCTGAATCGCCGTCATCGCCTGCGCGGCCTGCGCGGTCAGGTGGTGCCAGTCCTCCCGCTGCGGGAGTATCGTGTTCAGGTAGTAGTCGGAGAAGAGTTGCTGGTTGCGGTGGGGCGGCAGCGGCAGCGAGAGCTGGGATGCAGACATAGTCAGATACCCTTGGGTATGTTTCAGATTGCAGATTTTAGATTGCGGATTTTTCGCAACAGGACGCAGTGCATGTGTCCAAACTGTCACGCTGGATTGAACCATCACTGTAGTGTGGGCATCGTATTACTGCGCAAAAGTATACCACAGCGGATCGGCGCATAAAGGCATGTTTCAGATTGCAGATTTTAGATTGCAGATTTGCCGCAGCAGGACGCGGTACATTAGCCCAAACTGTCACGCTGGATTGAAACATGGCAATAGAGCAAAAGTCACCCTGTCACACCT
>CAIRFY010000652.1 GCA_903877945.1 uncultured Oscillochloris sp.
CCGGGATACTTAAAATTTTCCCTTTCTCATACGGAGGACTGCTTTCGGTGTCGTGTGTGCCGATCCCGATGGCACTATTGTCCCAAGGACGTGTTAAGCGTATGTTAGGGGGGATTTGTCGGGGTTTTAAGGAGCAGTGGTGATCTGTTCACGCGACTCCCGTAGCGCACGCCGATTTAATCGGAGCTTAACTGATTTTTTCATCTGTATTCACATGCCTATGGTATAGATGATGATAATGCGTGTTTTTAAGGTGGTAGCTATCAACGAAAACGAAGAGGTTACGAATGAGCGGAAGGCATACGCCGGTGCGTGCGACGATGCACGCCCTCTGGGCGGGCATCGTCGGCACTGGGCTGATCCGGGCCGGGGGGGCCGCAATCGGGCTGATGCTCCAACTCTACGAGGCGCGCATCGGCATCCCGCCCCAGTTCGTCGGCCTGATCGGGGTGGCCTTCTACCTCACCGAGCTGAGCGGTGCGCCCATCTTTGGCGCGCTAGTTGACCGGCGGGGCTGGCGGCCATTTATGCTGCTCGGCCCTGTGCTGGCGGCGGTCGCCGTACTGCTCACCTGGCTGACAACCGCTCTCACGCTGACGGTGGCGCTGCCGCTTCTGTTTATCACCCGTCTGCTAGAGGGACTGGCGGTAGCGAGTAACACACCCGCCACGCTGAGCTTTCTCAGCGCCGCATCCATCGCTGCCCCCGACCTGCGCGCCCGCACGACGGGCTACTTCCAGATTGCGGTGATCGGAGGCACAGCAGCGGGCGGGGTGCTTGGCGGGCTGCTCTACAGCCAGTTCGATGTGAACGGCTTTATCGCCCTAGCGGCCTTCTATCTGCTCTGCTGGGTCGTTTTTCTGCGGGTGCCAGGTGCCTTGCCGGGCCAGCCTACGCCGGAGACGCACCCCAACCCGGTCGCGGTACTCCGCCAACCGGCCCTCTGGGCCTTTGCACCAGCCTGGATCGCCGTCAACGCGGTCCTCGGGGTCTGGCTGAATAATCTCGCCAACCAGCTTACCCTTGCCTGTGCGACGCCCCCGACGGCGCAGATTGCGGCGCTCTGTGCCGAAACCAGCGGCCAGCGCCTAGTGGGCGGCTCCAGCGCCGCAGCCGCAGGGATGATCTTCGCCGGGTTCGCGCTGGCGTTCAGCGTCGGCATGCTGCTCTGGACGCGCATCCTCCCGCGCATGCGCCCAAGCCTAGCCATGCTGTTGGCCGCCGGGGGTGGCCTGCTCGCCTGCGCACTCATTGTGCTGATCAACCACCAGCCGACCGCCGCAGGCCCGCCGATCCTGGCGCTGGTCGCGCTGGTCGCCGCTCTGCTCATCCTCAGCGGCTTCACGCCGGCGGCCCTGAGCGTTCTGATGGATCTGGCCGAACACAACGCGGCCAACCGGGGCACCGTGATGGGTGCCTACTCGGTGCTGCTGGGCGTGGGCCAGTTCATCGGCGGGGCTATCGGCGGCGTCTTCGCCGCCGCATCTGGCGTTGATGGACTCATCCTGCTCACGCTGATCTTCACCGTGATCGCGGGGTTCTTCGTATTGATCTATCGCCAAATGGAGCCGCTATAGGGCCAGCTTTGGATGATTTGTGGCGGCGAAGCCGCCACAAATCATCCAGAAGATCTCCTCACGCCGCCCGTCGGCGCAGGCTCTGCCGGTGCAGGGTGATCTGGTAGTGGCCGAGCAGTTCGTCCATCACCCGGCCCCAGGAGCGGCGTTCGGCTGCGGCGCGCCCGGCCGCGCCTAGCGCTGCGCACTGCTCGGGGGCGCGAACGAGCCGCAACGTCTGCGCACGCAACTCGGCGGCGCTGCCGGGGGTGAACAGGGTGCCGGTTATACCATCGCGCACCATGTCGATTGCGCCGCCTGCCCGTGCAGCGACCACCGGTAGGCCCGAAGCCATCGCCTCCTGGATCACCTGCCCGAAGGTTTCGGTGTCCGACGGGAAGACGAATAGGTCGGAACTGGCGTAGGCCGTGGACAGATCCGCACCGCGCAGGTAGCCTGTAAAGTGGGCGTTGCTGCCGAGGCGCTGCTCTAGGGCCGACCGGGCCGGGCCGTCGCCGACGAATACCAGCCGCGTGTTCGGCAGCGACGGCAGCACGTCGGCCAGCAGGTCGAGGCGCTTCTCGGGGGCCAGCCGACCAACGTAGAGTAGCACGCGCTCGTCCGGCTGCGCACCGACGGCTGTGCGCCAGGCAGCGCTACGGTGGCGCGGGTGAAAGCGCTCCGTGTCCACGCCACGGCCCCACAGGCGTAGTCGACGAAACCCGTGGTCGCGCAGGTCGGCAATGGTGGCCAGCGAGGGACAGAGGGTGACGGCGCAACTATTATGCACCCAGCGCAGGTAGCGGTAGGCCAGTGTACGCAGAAATCCGAGCCCGTAATGCGCCGTGTAGGCCGGGAAATCGGTGTGGTAGGCACCCACGAGCGGCACACCAAGCTGACGGGCGGTGTGTCGCCCCGCAACGCCGAGGGCCATCGTGCCTGCGAGGTGAACTAGGTCGGGCCGGAAGCGCCGCAGTTGTGCGGTGAGACCGGGCTGCGGCGGCGTGATGCGCAGTTCGGGGTAGGACGGCAGCGGGACGCCGCGCAGCGGGATGATCTCGGCCCCGGCGTAGCTGGACACCGAACCCTCGGGGGCGACGAGCAGCGCCTGGTGGCCGTGGTCGCGTAGGTGTTCAAGCAGCCGACATAGCGTGGTCACGACGCCGTTGACGTTGGGAAGAAAGGTCTCAGTAATCACTGCGACGCGCATCCTGCCCTCCTTGATGGATTTTAGATTTTAGATTGCGGATTGCGGATTGCGGATTGCGGATTGCGGATTGCGGATTTGCCGCAATAGGACGTGCTGCATGTGCCCAAACTGTCACGTACCTGCGAACCTTGTCTTCATTGCTTCTCTACGCGCAGTATGCGCTAGGTGGATTGTGGGTGTGCTATCGGCAGGTTAAGTGTGCGCGAACGTCAGGTGAAGGGTTCTGCTCAGGGAAGTAGTCAACCGCTGACAGAACGGTCGGGGATCCCAACTGCGCCGCTTTACCTAGCCTTAACTCGCACTTAGCATTCCTGCTACGGCGAGTTAACCCGCATCGGGCAGAATACAGATGCTCAGACAAGGTTCGCGGATACGTTACCGTTTGCGATGCTCGTAGTGGCGGCTTCAGCCGCACAGGCGCTGAAGCGCCCACTACGAACCGTAAACCGTAAACCGTAAACCTGGCACCTGAAACCTTGTCTCAGGTGTGGTTATACCGACCGATAAGGGATGCTCCTTATGGCTCTCCTAGAGATTCGTGATCTGCGCATGGTGTACCCGAACGGCCACGAGGCGCTGCGGTCGGTTTCGATGCAGGCAGAGCGCGGCGAGATTGTGGCGATCATCGGGCGCTCAGGGGCAGGCAAGAGTACCCTGTTGCGCTGTGTCTGCGGCCTCCAGCGGGCCACAAGCGGGGCGATCCATCTGGGCGGCGAGGATATTGTGGCGGCTGATCGGCACAAGCTGCGCACCATGCGTCGGCGGATCGGCTTTATCTGGCAGGAGTACAACCTGGTGGATCGCCTGCCCGCGATCACCAATGTACTCACCGGGCGGCTAGGCTACGCTAACGCTGCCGCCAGCCTGATCGGCATCTTCGACCGGACGCACCGCGAGATTGCCGTGCGCAACTTGGATCGGGTCGGCCTGTACGAGAAGGCGAACCAGCGGGCCGACCGGCTCTCGGGTGGCGAGAAACAGCGCGTCTCAATCGCACGGGCGATGTCGCAGGAGCCGACGATCCTCCTGGCCGACGAGCCGGTGGCCAGCCTCGACCCAGAGTTGGCCGAGCAGGTGATGGCCGACCTGTCCCGCGTGGCCCGCGAGGATGGCGTGACCACCCTCATTAACATCCATCAGGTCGAACTGGCCCGCGCCTTCGCCGACCGGGTGATCGGCATCGCCCAGGGCGAGGTGGTCTACGACGGGCCGCCGATTGGGTTGAGCGAGGCGGTGCTTGACCGAGTCTACCGCTTTGATCGCATGCCTCGTTTGGCAGTCGAAGTAGGAATTTCGTAAACGTGAAGAAACAAGGCTTGGTCTCTTCGATCAAGACAGGCGCGGAGCTAGAGCGGCCTGCTGCGGTGCCACGCGAGCGACTGATCACCCCCTGGCCGCAGATCGATGTACGCCAGATCATCACGGCGGTCGTGTTGATTATGGTGGTCGGCTGGGCGCTGAATGGCTCAAAGGCCAACCCGGCATCCCTAGTTGAAGGCGTGCCGCACATTGTTGACTTTGTGACCCGGCTCTTCCCGCTGAAGTGGGACATGGACACCACCCTGCTGGCGGTACCCGCACCGCTCCAGGGTCTACTGGGTGCGCAGGTGACGCTGACGACGCCCCTGGTTCTTCCCTACATTGTCGAGACGCTCCAGATGGCGATTGTTGGCACGATCCTGGGCGTGACCCTCTCGCTGCCCCTGGGTCTGTTGGCGGCGCGCAACGTCTCGCCGCACCCGGCGGTGTACCAGGCCACGCGGCTCATCCTGAACATCAACCGGGCCATTCCCGAGATCATCTTTGCGCTGATCTTCGTGGCCGCCGTGGGCCTCGGCCCCTTCGGCGGGGTGCTGGCCCTGGGTGTGGGCGCAGTCGGCTCGCTGGCGAAACTCTACGCCGAGTCGATTGAGCAGATCGACCCGCAGCAGGTACTCGCGGTGCAGGCCACCGGCGCTGGCCCGATGCAGACGTTCATCTACGGGGTGGTGCCCCAGGCGCTGCCACTCATCGCCACCTACTCGCTGCTGAACTTTGAGCACAATGTACGCTCGGCCACTATTCTGGGGCTAGTGGGTGCCGGTGGCATCGGATTCATCCTCCAGAAGTACATCAGCCTGTTCCAGTACCGCAATCTCATGAGTACGCTGATCATTATCATCGTCATGGTCACGGTGATCGACCGGGTCAGCGACTCGCTGCGCAAGAAGTTGATCTAATGCGCCCTCACCCCCCAGCCCCCTCTCCCTGAGCGGGAGAGGGGGAGTCGGATGCGTCCTGTTGCGGAATATCTCCCCTCTCCCCGTGAGGGAGAGGGGCAGGGGATGAGGGCAACGAGGGCATCCCGGAGCGATGCGCTCCGTAGCCATAGACCGTGTTGGTACAGATACCTCAGACGAAAAGGAGTGTTCCGTGCTTCGTAAGCTCATGCCCGTGATCTGGATCCTGTCGCTGACCATCCTGGCCGCCTGCGGTAGTACGTCGGCTGCCACCGCGCCCACGACCGCCCCGGTGGCGACGCTGGCTCCCGCCGCCACGACCGCCCCGGTGGCGACGCTGGCTCCCGCCGCCACGACCGCCCCGGTGGCAACCGACGCGCCTACCACCGCCCCGGTCGCCACTGCCGCCGCCACCGCCGCCCCGATTGCCGCCGACCGCACCGGCTGGCCGGCCACCTTCCGCCTCGGCCTCTTCGCCAACGATGACTCCAAGGCCACGCTTCAACTCTACGAGGCATTCCGCACGCTGCTTGCAGAACGACTCGGCATCCCCGTCGAAATCACCACTGGCACCAGCTACTCGGCTGTGGTTGAGGCCATGCGCGCTGGTCAGGTCGAGGGTATGGAAGTTGGGCCGTTCGCCTACGTGCTGGCCGTGCAGGAGGCCAATGCCGAGGCTGTCGCCGTGGTGATAACCCCCGGCACCAGCAAGGGCGATGTCGTCTACGATCCGAAGGCTCCCACTGCCTACTACAGCACGATCATTACGAAGAAGGGCTCGGGTATCGTCACCCTGGCCGACCTGAAGGGCAAGAGCTTCGCCTTCGTTGACCCGGCCTCGACGTCGGGCCATCTGTCGCCCAAGACCCTGCTGGTCAAGTCGGGCCTCAACCCTGACACCGACCTAAAGGCCATCTTCGCGGGCAGCCACCCGACGGCGGTACTCTCGGTGTGGAACGGCACGACCCAGGCCGGGGCCACCTTCGAGGGCAACCTCTACACCCTGGCCAGCCAGGGCCAGATCGAGTTCTGTGGCTTCCCCGACGGGGCCATCGGCACGCTGCGCACCCCCGCTGAGATCAAGGCCGTCTACGACAGTTGCCCCGACGGTAAGATTGCGATCATCGCCTACTCCGACCCCATCCCGAACACGCCCTTCGCGCTGAACAAGAATTTGCCCGAGTCCTTCAAGACGGCCGTGCGTAGCATCCTGCTGGAAGTGAAGGATCACCCCGAGATCGTCAAAGGTCTCAAGCAGTGGTATGTTGACCCGACCAAGGACATGGGCCTGACGCAACTGGACTCGTACTACGACTCGCTGCGCGACATCGCTAAGCTGCTGAACCTGGATCTGAAGAAGCTGGCGAAGTAGTTGCTGGTGGCGTGGGGCC
>CAIRFY010000653.1 GCA_903877945.1 uncultured Oscillochloris sp.
CCCTCTTGTGTGGTGCTTTTGACGATGGAGGTGAGGATGCGTTTTATTGGTTCGATGTCGTCGATGAGAGGATCTACGAGATCCGAGCTGAGTATGTGGCCATCGCGGGTTAAACGGAGCCAGTAGTGCGCTTCTCTGGCCTCTTTGGCGGCGATGGTCATTTTCGAGCGGAAATCGGCCCGACTTTGCGCAGCTTGGGCCTCTTCCACATTCGCCCCGATGCTTGTCCCGGCTTTCCAGAGCTGTGAAGCCAAGTCGTATTCCTTTTCATCACGTATCAATTTCGCCAAACCCATGACCTTCAATGCGAACGCATAAGACTTCTCGACAATAACGTTCTCCTCTTTCATTCGAAATCCAAAATCCAAAATCCGAAATCCAAAATCCAAAATGGCTTCGGCACTTTTGCATTTTGCATTTTGCATTTTGCATTCTACATTAGACCTTCCGCTTCGCCTTCTCCTCGTCCAGCAATACGCGGCGCAGCACCTTGCCCACCATCGTTTTGGGCAACTCCGTGCGAAACTCAACCTCGCGGGGTACCTTGTAGGGGGCCAGGTGCAGCTTGCAGAACTCGCGGATCTCCTCGGCAGTGGGGTTTTCACCGGCCTTGGACACCACAAACGCCTTCACTGTATCGTCGCCGCGAGCCTGGTTCGGTACGCCCACCACCACCGCCTCCATCACCTTGGGGTGCATAAACAGCACCTCTTCGACATCACGCGGGAGTACCTTGAAGCCGCTGGCGATGATCATGTCCTTCTTGCGATCTACGATGAAGAAGTAGCCATCGGAGTCAGATGTGCAGATGTCGCCGGTGTGCAGCCAGCCCTCGGCATCTATCGTTAATGCCGTTTCATTGGGCTGGTTCCAGTAGCCCTTCATCACCTGCGGGCCACGCACGCACAGTTCGCCCTGTCCTTCGCCAATGGGTAGCTCTACGCCCGTCTCCAGGTCAATGATCTTCGCATCGGTGTCGGGTAGCGGAATGCCGATGCTGCCCGCCTTGCGCGTGCCGCAGACCGGGTTCACCAGGGCCACCGGGCTGCACTCGGTCATGCCGAAGCCCTCGACCAGTCGCCCGCCGGTGAGATCGCCAAAGCGCTCCTGCACCTCCATCGGCAGGGGGGCCGAGCCAGAGATACACGCCTTGATGCTGCGCAGATCGTACTCGGCCACTTTGGGGTGGTTGATGATCCCGATATACATCGCTGGCACACCGGGGAAGATCGTAGCTCGCTCCTTCTGCATAATGTTCATCACATTATCAATCGGGCGTGGGTTGGGCACAACAATGATCTCGGCACCGACAAAGACACTGTAGAGCATAGCCACCGTCATCCCGTAGACGTGGAAGAAGGGGATGGCGGCCATCATCTTTTCCTGGCCATGTTTACCGGTCACCAGCCAAGAGTCGATCTGCTGCGTGTTGGCCAGCAGGTTGCGATGAGTAAGCATGGCCGCTTTCGGCAGGCCGGTGGTACCGCCGGTGTACTGAAACAGGGCCACGTCGTCGGGGTTGATGTTCACACGTGGCGGGGTCGGCCCGTACTTCTCCAGCAGGTGCCCGAAGAGGAAGATGTCTTGCTCAGGGTGCATCTCAACCCAGTCGGGGGATTTCTTCTGCGAACTTTTCACCAGCAGGCGCATGGGGAAGGGCAGGGTGTCAAAAATATGGGCGACGATCACCCGCCTGATCTTCGTCTCGTGGCGGATCTCGCGCAGGCGCGGCCAGAACAGGTTCAGCAGGATGATCGTCTCAGCGCCGCTGTCCTCAAGCTGATGCTGAAGCTCGCGGCTGGTGTAGGTAGGGTTGATGTTGACGACGACTGCGCCGAGGCGCACGGCGGCGAAGAAACTGATGATATAGTGCGGCGAGTTGGGCAGCATCACCGCGACGCGGTCGCCCTTGCGCACACCGAGCTGATAGAGCGCGGTAGCCAGACGATCAACCTGTTCGTTCAGCTTGCGGTAAGTCAGCTTACCACCAATCGTCAGGCGACCGCCAAGCATATAGCGGAGGACAAAGTTGGTCGCGGTGTTCTCGGGGACGGTGCGCGCAGCCTGAGCCAGCAGATCGCTGAGGCTCTGGCTCTGATAGCTAATCGTCCGGGGCACACCCTTCTCATAGAATGAGAACCAGGGTTTGTCCATCCTAGCACCTCACTTGTGCAGATTTAGAAAAGGCTTCGGGGAAGGTAAGTTCTCCCCTCAAAGCTTTACTTACACGTCGTCGCGCAGCCAGCCGCGCTCACGAGCGATAAACTTGATCGTAGCGTCGTCGGGCGGGTAGAGCCCGGCCATCTGGTACGCATAGGCGAGCAGCGCTGCGCCGCCAATCAGGCCGACCATCAGCCCGAAAAGGAACGTGATTGCGCCAATGACCTGCTTCATAAGAACCTCCCTGGTTAGCATATGCGGTGAAGGACACGCTTATAGGGTAATTGTACCATAGAGGTATCCCATAAGAGGATGCTACAATGGCACCGGATGCCCACACGTACACCTCTAGGAGACATCGTCATGGATCAGCGCGAGCGCGTTCGACTCACGAGCATGGCGTCCTGTGCCGGCTGAGCGTCAAAGATGGGGCCGGGTGCCCTATCCGCGATCCTCAGTGCGCTGCGTCTGCCCACGAACCCGAACCTGCTGATCGGGCTCGCGGTCAGCGATGACGCCGCTGTCTACACCATTGATGAGTCCACCGCGCTAGTGCAGACGGTGGACTTCTTCCCGCCGATTGTGGACGACCCCTACACCTTCGGGGCTATCGCTGCGGCCAACGCGCTGAGTGATGTGTACGCGATGGGCGGTCGCCCGATCACGGCGATGTCGGTTGCGGCCTTCCCGGATGATCTCGACCCCGCGATCATTGTGGCGATCTTCCAGGGTGGCGCAGATAAGGTGGCTGAGGCGGGTGCGGTGCTGGTGGGCGGCCACACGGTCACTGACCGCGAGCCGAAGTATGGGCTGAGCGTGACCGGCCTGGTTCACCCGGCGCAGATCACGCCGAAGGGCGGGGCGCGTCCGGGCGACCGGCTGCTGCTCACGAAGCCGATTGGCACTGGTCTGATCACTTCGGCGGCGAAGTGGGACAAGGTGGCCCCCGGCGATCTGGAGACGGCAATTATCAGTATGCTGCGCTTGAACCGCCGGGCCGCCGAACTGGCCACCCAGGTCGGGGTTCACGCCGCCACCGACATCACCGGCTTTGGCCTGCTGGGCCACGCCGCCGAGATCGCCCGCAGCAGCCGGGTGGGCCTGCGATTCCACAGCGCCGATCTGCCCCTGCTGCCGGGTGCCCTAGCCTACGCCCGCGCCGGGATCTGCCCCGGTGGCCTCGTCCGCAACCGCCAGTTCTTGGAGGCCGATGGCTACCTGCGCTATGCGGACGAGGTGGAGGAGGCGTACCGCCTGCTTTTCAACGACCCGCAGACCTCGGGCGGACTGCTGGTGGCCCTGCCGCCCATCGCCGCCGAGGATCTGCTGCGGCGCTGCGCGACTGTTGGCCAGGAGTGCTGGGATGTCGGCGAGGTGGTTGAGGGAGAGGGTATCGTCGTGGCCTAAGCCCAATCGCTCAGCCCTCTCCCGCGTGCGGGAGAGGGGCAGGGGGTGAGGGCTGAGCGGTGATTGAGGTTACATCCCCGCCAACTGCTTGATCAGCCGCTGGAAGTTAGTGAAAGGCAGGGCACCGCGCACCAACTGGCCGTTCACCAGGAAGTTCGGCGTCGAGTTTACGCCAAGTTGTCCGGCGGCGGCGGCCTCGTCCTGCACCGCCTGTTTGGTGGCTGGGTCGTCAAGGCAGCGCGTGAACTCTACCGTCTCGACCCCAACTTTGCTGGCCAGATCGATCAGCACATCGTGGTCGCGTTTGGGCACCCCGCCCCACTCTACCTGGTGCGTTGCAAAGAGCGACTCGTACATGGGCCAGAACTTGCCCTGGTTGGCGGCACAACGGCTGGCTACAGCCGCGATCATCGCCGAAGGGTGGATCTGGGTGAGCGGGAAGTCACGGGCGATGATCCGCACCACCCCCGTGTCCACAAACTGCTTGATGAGCTGCGGCCTCGTTTCGTTGAAAAACTGCACACAGAACGGGCACTCGAAGTCCGTGAACTCGTAGATCGTCACCGGGGCGGTCGGGCTACCCAGCGCTCGGGGGTCATTGTCGGGGATGTGCAGCACATCTACCTTGCTGGGCGTGGTCGGCTGCGGCGTGGGCGTGGCAGGAGCATCGGAGGTAGGCAGGGGCGGCAGAGTTGGCCGTCCCTCTATGGACACCGTTGTCTGGCGTGCCCCCAGGGCCGAGAGGGTTGGCGCAGGCGGGGCTTCGGCACCACACCCGGCGATAACGACGAGGGTGGCGAGGGTGATCAGGGCGCGTAGGTATCTCACAGTGGTTCCATTCATGACGTGGTGACGTGGTGACGCGGGGACGCGGGGACGCGGGGACGCGGGGACGCGGGGAC
>CAIRFY010000654.1 GCA_903877945.1 uncultured Oscillochloris sp.
ATCCACAATCCACAATCCACAATCCACAATCCACAATCCACAATCCACAATCCACAATCCACAATCCACAATCCACAATCCACAATCCACAATCCACAATCCACAATCCACAATCCACAATCCAAGGAGTTGCGTGTGGCCGAGATCGTCTTTGATGTCCAGCAGGTGACGTACCGCTATACTGCTGATGTGACTGCGCTCAACGGGGTTTCGCTGACGATTCCGCGCGGGCGGCGAGTGGCGATTATGGGCGCGAACGGGTCGGGCAAGTCTACCTTGCTGCGCATCCTCGATGGGCTGTACTTCCCCACCACTGGGCGGGCTCTGGCCTTCGGGGATGAGCTGAGCGAGGAGCGTTTTCAGGATGACCCCTTCGCTTTCGCCTTCCGCCGACGGGTGGCGCTCGTCTTCCAGAACCCGGACGTGCAACTGTTTAACCCGACGGTTTTCGACGAGGTGGCCTTCGGCCCGCTCCAGATGCGCTGGCCGAAGGACGAGATTCGCCGCAAGGTTGCGGATATGCTTGACCTGATGCAGATCACGCACCTGAAGGATCGCTCGCCGCACCGGCTGTCGGGCGGGGAGAAGAAGCGCGTGGCTCTCGCCTCGGTGCTCATCCTCGACCCCGAGGTGCTGCTGATGGACGAGCCCACGGCGGCGCTCGACCCGCGTAGCCAGAGCCAGGTGGTGGACTTCCTGGTTGGCTGGGGCGGCGGGGCCAAGACGGTGATCACCACCACGCACGACCTGGACATCGTTGAGGAGATCGCCGACGACGCCTTCATCTTCCAGGGCGGGCTGATCGTCGCGGAGGGGGCACCTGCGGCGCTGCTCCGCGACGACGACCTGCTCCAGCGCACGAACCTGATCCACTCGCACCGGCACGCCCACACCGACGGACAACTCCACGCGCACCCGCACCGGCATGTCGGGCATGATCAGTAGTTGTCGCAGGTAAGATTTTTCGTGATGCCATGCGTGGTTTTAACCCCTGCGGTTATTGACCATATTTGCCAGCACCTCCACGAGATGACGGGCCTTGGTCGTGCTGCCGTGGCGGCTGAGTCCGCCGCCGATCTGGGTCATACACGAGGCGTCCCCCGTGACGATGAGGTCAACCTGAGCTTCAGCAATACCGACGAGCTTGCGGTCGAGCATGGCCTCCGAGATCGCGCTCTGCTTAACGGCGAAAAGCCCGCCGAAGCCGCAGCACTGGTCGTAGCCGGGTAAGGGCTTAACCTCGGCGCTGGCGACGTTATCCAGCAGCGTGCGGGCCTGACGACCGAGCCCGAGGAACCGCAGGCCGTGGCAGGCGTCGTGGTAGGCCAGGCTACCGTGGTAACTGGCACCAACATCGGTGACGCCAAGCACATCCACGAGGTACTCGCTGATCTCATAGGTACGGGCGACGAGGTCGGCGGCGGGGGCGGCGTAGGGGCTACGCTGAAAAAGCTCAGGGTAGAGGTGACGGATCATCGCGGCGCAGGAGCCAGAGGGTAGCACCACATCACCCGTACCGCGCAGCACCTCGATGGTGCGCCCAGCCACGGCATACGCCTCATCACGAAACCCGGCGTTGAAGGCCATCTGGCCGCAGCAGGTGAGACCACGCGGCACGAACACCTCGACGCCCTGTGCTTCGAGCAGGGCGACGGTAGCCTGTCCAATTCCGGGGTAAACCTGATCCACAATACACGTGACAAAGAGGGTGGCACGCCGGCGACCGGGCTTCGTCATCACAGCGGGGGCTCCTTGGGGCAGGCAGGTTGTCGCAGGGGGACGCCCCAATTATACCTTATCCTCGTGCAAAAAAGCGAGACACCTAGCACTTCGGTGCTAGGTGTCTCGCTTTGCGGGTCATCGAACGCGGATGATTAGCGACCCTCGCCACCTTCGTGCTCGCCGTCCTCGCCACCTTCGTGCTCGCCGCCCCCGCCATTCCCGCCGCCCTGCGCACGGTTCGTAACAGAGTTCGTCGCGGTGCTGGCGACCACCAGCCCGCTGGTGGCGTCCACATAGACCATGCCGGTGTCGAGAGTCACTTCATAGACAATTGCCCCCTGGTAGCTTACCAGCATCGGGGCACCGGTGATCGTCGCGCCGGGCGAGTCCGCCAAGGCGTTTGTGCTTGCCTGATCCGCTGAGACCGGGTAGGTACCCTGCTGGGCGGCACTGGTGCCGACCGGCGGGACAACGGCGGTGTTCGCGGACTGACTGGTGGTGTTGGGCGGAGCAATCGTGGCACGAACCGGCAGGACGGGGCTGGCACTGGCCGGCTGGGCAACGGTAGCACTGGCTGGCTGGGCAACGGTAGCGCTGGCCGGCTGAGGAGCCGTGATCGTCGGTTCGAGCGTTGTGCCTGTGTTGCTGGATCGATTCGCCACCACAAGGCCGATGGCTACCAGGATGATCGCCGCAACGACAGCGGCGAGAGTACGAGTTGTGCGCCTGTTCACGAGAAAAACCTTTCGTAGTGTCTGTATGCAGATTCTCTTACAGCATAGAACGACCTTCTTGGAAATACATTAAGAAGGGCGGCTGGTTTCTTAGCGTATCTCTCATAAAGCACAATAGTACTCTTTTCCCTAGCGTTTTATCGCAGGTACTCAGTATGTAGGGGCAATCCCTACGGGGTGGCCTACTACACCCCCGATCCCATTGCCAAAGGCGTTTGGGATTGCTTTTCGGATGATGTTGTACGCACCGTTCAC
>CAIRFY010000655.1 GCA_903877945.1 uncultured Oscillochloris sp.
GGGCAGCCCTCACCCCCCAGCCCCCTCTCCCTGAACGGGAGAGGGGGAGCCGAGCGCATCCTGATGAAGAATCTCCCCTCTCCCCGTGAGGGAGAGGGGCAGGGGGTGAGGGGGCCGGAGCTGACTTTGCTCATGCCCTGACGTGGCCTGCGCTGGCTCGTGACAAGCAACCGGAGTCGTGGTATCATACCTACCGGCGTGCATAGGTTGCACGCCAATCCTTTAGCCTTGATCCTTAGCACTCTCATACCGCGAGTGCTAAAGTAGCCAATGAGCGCAGCGGGTTGACCTTGGGCCGTGGTTCTGGCGCACAACGTCGATGCGGCGGGACAACCGTCGCGAAGCTTGTCAGGACGTCCTGCTATGGCGGCGACCCTCACTGAGCGGCGACTGTTCATTCTCAAAATAGTGGTTCAGGAATTCGTCGAGACGGCCACGCCGGTCGCCTCGGAGATGCTTGTGCGCAAATATGGCCTGGGCTTCTCCTCGGCTACGGTGCGCAATGAGTTGGCCACTCTTGAGGATCTCGGCTACCTGACGCACCTGCATACGTCGGCGGGACGTGTGCCGACCGATGCCGGCTATCGCTTTTTTGTCGAGAATCTGATGGAGCGCACGTCGCTCTCGATGGCTGAGCAGCGGATGATCCGCCACCAGTTTTATCAGGTGCGCGGCGAGCTTGACCAGTGGATCCAGCTCGCTGGCGCGGTGCTCGCCCGTACCGCCCAGAACGCCTCTCTGGTCACGCCGCCCCGCGCCGAGCACCTGCGCTTTAAGAACCTGGAGTTGATTAGTATCCACGAGACGATGGTGCTCGCGGTGCTGGTTTTCCACGGCGGTATCGTGAAGCAGCAGACGTTCTCGCCCGATACGGCCCGTAGCGCGGAGGATCTGCGCCGCTGCGCCGGCCAGATTAGCGATCAGCTCGCTGACTTGACGGTGAGCCAGGTCGAGGATCTGATCACCCACGATGCTCAGCAACTCGCCCCGCTCTTTGGCGACTTTGAACACGGGGTGATCGATCTGGTGACCCACGCCATGCAGACGTTTGAGGAGCAGGCGCGTGAGCAGATCCACTCCGATGGCCTGCTGGAGATGCTCAGCCAGCCGGAGTTTATCCCCTCTCTCACCCGCGACGATGCGGAGCGTGCGGTCGAGCGCCTGCGCCGCGCTCTAGAGATCCTCAAAAATGGGCGCGGCCTCGGCCCGCTTATCCCGCAAGCTCTGGCCAGCGAGGGCGTCCAGGTCATTATCGGCGGTGAACATAGTGAAGATGAGATGCGTGAGTATAGCGTTGTCCTGGCCCGCTAT
The DNA here is from genome assembly GCA_903877945.1 of uncultured Oscillochloris sp. Lineage (GTDB taxonomy): Bacteria > Chloroflexota > Chloroflexia > Chloroflexales > Chloroflexaceae > Oscillochloris. The sequence continues at coordinate 1,312 of CAIRFY010000655.1, forward strand.
GGAGTCGGCGGCACGGTCACGGGCGTCCTCGGGGTGATTGGCCCTACCCGCATGGCCTACCCGCGCTCGATCTCGACGGTGCGCTATATCTCGTCGCTGATGACGAGTCTCCTCGGCGATCTCTACGCCGGTGAGACCCGCCCGCCCTTTGAGGACGGTCTGTAGAGAGACCTTGGTGAAATTACGGGAAACACGCTGGAGCGGCCCCGCCGCTCCAGCGGTATGTTCTATGCCACGAGGAGAGTGTGTATGAGTGAGGAGCAGGTGACGACCCAGCCAGAGACAAACGGCCAGTCCGCTGCGGAGGTTGTGGACGATACCGTTGAGCCAGTCCCCCCCGACCCTACGGCTGAACTGGTGGCTCGCTTGGCTCAGGCTGAAGCCCAGGCCGCTGAGTATAAGGATCAGTGGCTGCGCGCTACCGCTGACTATAAAAATTTTAAACGCCGCGCCGATATTGAGCGGGGCGAGCTGATCCGTAGCGCCGGCGCTGGCCTGCTACTGAAGATCCTCCCGGTGGTGGACGACTTCGACCGCGCAATCGCGAATATCCCTCCTGAGATCGTGGAGACGCCCTGGTGGGGCGGCACTCAGTTGATCGCCCAGAAGCTGCGCACTCTCCTGGAGAGCGAGGGCGTCAAGGTGATAGAGACCCTCGGCCAAGACTTTGACCCGAATGTCCACGAGGCAGTACTTTATGAGGATGCTGAGGGCCAGGACGGCAAGGTGATCGCCGAGCTTCAGCGCGGCTATCGGCTCCGCGAGCGCGTACTCCGCCCGGCGATGGTTAAGGTGGGACGAGGGTGATAGGGTGACAGGGTGACAGGGTGACAGGGTGACAGGGTGATAGGGTGACAGGGTGACAGGGTGACAGGGTGACAGGGTGATAGGGTGACAGGGTGACACGGTGACAGGGTGA
>CAIRFY010000656.1 GCA_903877945.1 uncultured Oscillochloris sp.
AGGGACGATCCCCTACACGTACAATTGTATCACAGCCCTGCGCCGCTTCACGCGGCGTAGGGGAGCGTCTACCGCCAGGGTGAGGCCGTACAAGCCTCATTCCTCCCGCCCGTAAACGGACGGGTTTCCTGAGGCTAATTCGATGAATCTACGGCGCATGGGGGTGCGCTAAAGACGCGGTCCCCACACCCTCGTTACGAGACGTAACCCGCTGGGTTGATGCAAAGTCGTGTGATCGCCGCTCAGCCCCCTCTCCCTGAGAGGGAGAGGGGCAGGGGGTGAGGGTCGGCGGGTGATGTTGCAACAGCCCTGACGTAACCCGCTGGCCTTTTGCATGCTCTGCAGTGGGCTGGTATACTGGCGGCTGCACATCCCACGCTACGCGCCGGCCCAGCCCCGGCTCATATAGGTTACCATGTCGGATCAGAATCACATTCGTACTTTTTCAATTATTGCCCATGTTGACCATGGGAAGACAACCCTCTCTGACCGTCTGCTTGAGGTGACGGGCACGATCACCGCACGCCAGAGCCGTGAGCAACTGCTTGACGGGATGGATCTTGAGCGTGAGAAGGGCATCACCATCAAGGCCAAGGCCGTCCGCATGGAGTACCGTGCTAAGGACGGTGAGCTGTATCAGCTCAACCTGATCGACACCCCCGGCCACGTGGACTTTGGCTACGAGGTTTCGCGTGCGCTGGCCGCCTGCGAGGGTGCCCTGCTGGTGGTGGACGCCGCCCAGGGGATTGAGGCGCAGACTCTGGCGAACGTCTATCTGGCGGTCGAGCATGATCTGACGATCATCCCGGTGGTGAACAAGATCGACCTGCCCGGCGCGAATGCCGAGGAGGTTGCCAACGAGATCGAAAAGGTGATCGGCATTGCGCGTGAGGAGACGATCCTGGCCTCGGCGAAGGAGGGCATCGGCATCACCGAGATCCTTGAGGCGATTGTCGAGCGGATCCCGCCGCCTCGGGGCCAGCGTGACCAGCCCGCCCGCGCCTTGATCTTCGACTCGCACTACGATGCCTACAAGGGTGTGATCGCCTATGTGCGCGTGGTAGACGGCATCTTTCCCAGCGGTGCCCTGGTGCGCTTTATGGGCACCAACGCCACGGCGGGCACCCTTGAGCTTGGTATCTTTCGCCCAGGGATGAACGCGCTCAGCGCGCTCTCGGCCGGCGAGGTGGGTTACATCGCCACCGGCCTGAAGACGGTTGAGGAGTGCCAGGTTGGCGACACGATCACCCTCGTGGAGAACCCCGCCGAGTCGGCGTTGCCCGGCTACCGCCCGGCCAAGCCCATGGTCTTCGCGGGCCTCTACCCGGTAGATAGCAACGCCTACCCGGAGCTGCGTGAGGCTCTGGATAAGCTGAAGATGAACGACGCCGCGCTCTCCTACCAGCCTGAGACGAGCAACGCCCTCGGCTTCGGATTCCGCTGCGGTTTCCTCGGCCTGCTGCACATGGAGATCGTCCGCGAGCGCCTGGAGCGCGAGTATAACCTTGAGCTGCTGATCACCGCGCCCAGCGTGGAGTATCAGGTGTTGCTCACCGACGGCGAGATCGTCACGGTCGATAACCCCGCCGATATGCCTGACCTCAGCAAGCTCGCCAGCATTGAGGAGCCGATTGTCCAGATCAGCATTATCTCGCCCACGCGCTATATCGGTACGATTATGGATCTGGTGACGACCAAGCGTGGTAGCTTTGATATGATGGACTACCTCGACCCGACCCGCGTGCAGTTGAAGTACCGCATGCCCCTGGCCGAGATCGTGATAGATTTCTATGACCAGTTGAAGAGCCGCACCCAGGGCTATGCCTCGCTCGACTATCACCTTGATGGCTACCAAGAGGCCGACCTGGTCAAGCTCGATATTCTGGTCAACCAGGTTCCCGTCGATGCCCTCTCGCTGATCGTCCACCGCGACTTTGCCTACAACCAGGGCCGTGGCCTGGTCGAGCGGCTGCGCAAGCTCATCCCACGCCAGATGTTTGAGGTGCCCATTCAGGCCGCCATCGGGGCCAAGATTGTCGCCCGCGAGACGGTGCGGGCCATGCGCAAAGACGTACTCGCCAAATGCTACGGCGGCGATATTAGCCGCAAGCGCAAGCTGCTGGACAAGCAGAAAGAAGGCAAGAAGCGCATGAAGATGGTGGGTAATGTCGAGATTCCCCAGGAAGCGTTTATGGCTATCCTCTCGTTAGGTGAGGGCGGATTCGACGACGACTAAGTGATATATCATCGTAAAATGCCAGCTTCGCTGGCATTTTTAACACGATGATGAAAGCTTTTTGGAGGTGTATTGGTGAATCGCTTTGCCTGGATGCTGTGCGCCCTCATGCTCATGATCGCCCTGGCCGGTTGCCAGAGTACCGCCAACGGGGGTACCCTTCAGGTGACGCCCGACAACCCGCAGATTTTCCGTATCGGCAGCGATGTCTACACGCTGGCCGACTACAACCGCCGCCTGAGTCAAGAGGTCGGCCAGAGTATCGCAAACCTTATTCAGCAAGGGCAGACCCACGAGCAGATCCAGCAGCTTGCTGATCAGAATAAGATCCGCACTGGGATCTTTGAGCGCATGGTGCAGGACACCCTGCTGTTGCAGTATGCGCGCCGCAACGGTATCGGTGTAGACCCGCTAACCCTTGATGTTGATGTGTTTGCCCAGCCCAATGCCTTCGACCCGACTCATCCTTTCAGCGACACCACCGCCCTACGCATTGGTCGAGCGCAGAACCAGGTGGTACTCAAGGTGCTGGCCCGCAACACCCGCGCCGATATGATCCACGCCCGCCATATTATCGTGAATGACGAGGCCGCCGCCGACCAGGTGCTCGCCGACCTGAAGGCTGGCACGGATTTTGCTAAACTGGCTGCCGAACGCTCGAAGGATGCAACCACCTCGACGACCGGCGGCGACCAGGGCTGGACGCCGAAGGGCGATCTCCCCACTGAAATTGACGCCGCCGGTTTCTCCATCGCCCTGAACACGCCCACCAAGGTGCAGGCGGGTCACGTTTGGTATGTGATCGAGGTACTTGATCGCCAGGTCGGCACAACCGCCGCCGAGAAGCGCCCCTTTGACAGCTTCGAGCAACTCCAGAAGAGCCAGAACGGCCAGCAGTTCTACCAGGAAACCTTCCAGCCTTGGTATGAGCAACTGCGCAAGGATTCCGAGTCCAGCGGCGAACTCGTTCTCGCCCAGGGTTTCGATCCCAATACGGTACCCCTACCCTTCCCTGCGCAGTAATGCAAGATGCAAAATGCAAAATGCAAAATGCGCAATACCGCATAAGTCACACTGTCATAGTGTCACGCTGAGCGAAGCGAAGCGTCCCGGTAGCACATATCACGGTCGAGGATTCGATGCGCTCAGCGTGACA
>CAIRFY010000657.1 GCA_903877945.1 uncultured Oscillochloris sp.
TCGCTTCGCTCAGAATGACAGGACGCTTGTGCGGGATTGCCCCCAGACATCCATTATCGTGCGGGCGGGACGCCCGCGCTCCCAGCGCATGCCAACTTCACCTGGGAATTACTCTAAGAAATCTTCCTACGCGAAGATCACATACTGGCGCAGAAATGCCTCCACCGCTGTGTAGAACGCCTCAATTGTCTCGGGCCGACGCCAGCCGTGCCCCTCGCCGGGGTAGAGGTGGTAGATGTGCGGCACCCCGCCTTGACGCAGGGCGGCCACGATCTCCTCGGACTGCGCGGGTGGCACAACGGTATCCTCGGCACCCTGGAAGATCGCGACCGGGTCACGGATCAGGTTGGCGTGGAAGATCGGCGAACGCTCGCGGTAGCGGTTTGCCGTCTCGGGCAGCGAGCCAACGAGCAGATCCAGGTAGTGGGCCTCAAACTTGTGGGAGTCGGCGGCCAGGCTGAACAGGTTGGAGACGCCGTAGAGACAGATACCGGCGCGGAAGGTGCCCGGCGCACGGCAGAGCGACTCAAGTACCGTGTAGCCACCGGCGCTACCGCCGTAGATCACCAGCCGATTCGGGTCGGCCATGCCCGCATCGCTCAGGTAGCGCGCCGCGCTCACGGCATCCTCCACGTCGCATATGCCCCAGCGCTCGCGCAGGGCGAGCATGTAGCTCCGACCGTAGCCTGTGCTGCCCCGGTAATTCACCTCCAGCACAGCGTAGCCGCGAGTGGTAAAAAACTGCGTGTTGGCGTTGTAGCTCGCGCATGCCTGATCGGTAGGACCGCCGTGGATACGGATGATCGCGGGCGGACGTACCCCCTCGTGCCCTGGCGAGTAGCCCGTCGGTAGGTAGAGGATGCCGTGGGCCGTATTGCCTCCCGCAGTCGGCCAGTTGACGGGGAGGGCAACCGAGAGGTGCCCAGCGGGTATAAACTCGCCCGAGCTACGCCGCAGTATGCGCGTACCCGTCCGGGATGATACGACCACGCGTGCCGGGATGAGGCTCGACGAGGCGATCCCGGCCAGGGCATCGTCGGTAGGCGATGCGCTGGGGTAATCGAACCACGTGTAACCCTCGCCGGTGCTGAGGATCTGGGCTGGGCCGCCGCTTACGGGCTGCACCATCACCCGCCGCGTTCCACTGCTGTTGCGCAGGTAGTAGATTTTCGCGCTATCGCGACTCCAGCTAAAGGTGCGTAAGCCCTGCACCCAGGCGGGCGCCGCGTGTTCGGCGGTGCCATCAGTAAGCAGACGCACGCTCTCATCGCCCATGTCGCGCACGTAGATCTGACCCCAGCCGCTCTCATCGCTCACGTAGGCCAGGGCGTTGCCATTGGGCGCGAAGGTCGGCTGGAAGATTGCCACGTCGGCACCGCCAGCCAGCAGACGCGGATCACAAGCCACGGGCACGGGGCCAGACACATCCAGGGAGGCCACATACAAGCTGGTGCCGTCCCACGGCATATGGGGGAAATCCCACGCCACATAGGCCACGCGGTCGCCCGCAGGGTGCCAGCAGGGCTGCATAAAGAAGTCGTGGCCGGTGATGAGGCGCTGCGGCCACTGGCTGCCGTCGGCGGGTACGACAGCCAGACAATCCTCGCCGCCATCGCTGTGGACGTAGAGCAGCCAGCGCCCGTTGGGCGAGAGCGTGGGCGCGGCAGACTGCCCGAAGGCCGGGGTGACCGGGGTGGCCGGGCCGCCTTTCAGAGCTTGGCGGAAGATCCGCGCTGATCCGCCCTCGACAAAGAAGACATACCCGTGGCCGACACAGAACTCGCCGCCCCCGTAGCCAAGGCGGGCGCGCACCGACAGATCACCGGGCGTTAGGTCACGCGGGGCGTCGTGCCCATGACTATCGGCGCATACCAGCACACCCCTGGCCCCACGGCTCTCCAGCCAGACAATATAGCGACCGTCGCTATCCCACTGCACATCGCCCAGCCGCAAGTCACCAGCAAGGCTGCGCGGCGTGATCGGGCTGGGCCAGAGACCGAAGGGCTGAGTTGGCATCGCTGTTCCCCTCATTGATTGTGCATTGCCCCTAGCCCCTATGCGCCAGCAGCCGCAGGCCGTTGAGAACCACGATGATCGTGGAACCCTCGTGGCCGACGACGCCGAGGGGCAGGGGCACCCCGATTGTCAGCGTTGAGATCACCAGCACCACCACCACGCTCATGGCAAAGGCGATGTTTTGCCAGACCACGCGCTGGGTGCGCTTGCTGAGGCCCACGGCGTAGCCGATGGCCCCCAGGTCGTCGGACATCAGCACGATGTCGGCGGTCTCCAGGGCCGCGTCGGTGCCCGCCGCGCCCATCGCGATCCCGCTCGATGCGGCGGCCAGGGCGGGGGCGTCATTCACACCGTCGCCCACCATCGCCACCGGGCCATACTTCTTGCCCAGCTCCTCCACAATGCGTAGTTTATCCTCGGGCAGCAGCCCGGCGTGAACCTCGTCAATCCCCAGGCGGCGACCCATGGCCTCGGCCACACGGACGTTGTCGCCGGTGAGCATCACTACCCGCTCGATGCCGGCGGCGCGCAGGGCGGCCAGTTTCTCGGCGGCATCGGGGCGCTCACGATCCATCACCGTCACCAGGCCGAGCCAGCGGGTGCCGCGATGGGCCAGCAATACTGTACCACGACCATCGTCAGATAGGCGATCCATCTCGGCCAGCAGTTCAACAGGAACCGTCAGGCCCGCCTGAGTCATCAGGCGTGGCGAGCCAACCAGGGTCTCCTGACCGCCCCAACTGGCGCGCACGCCCATGCCGGTGACGGCGGAGAACTTCTCAGGCTCGGCGGGGGCTAGTCCCTGGGTGGTGGCGTAGGCCATAATCGCTCGGGCAATCGGGTGTTCGCTCGACAGTTCGGCGCGAGCCACCGCCTCAAACAGTTCGTCCTTCGTCACGCCGGGCTGGGGCAGCACATCGGTCAACTCGGGGCGACCGAAGGTGAGCGTGCCGGTCTTATCGAAGGCCACGACCTTCACCTTGCTCAGCTCCTCCAGGTGGGCACCGCCCTTGAACAGTACGCCACGGCGGGCCGCGTTGGCAATCGCGCTGAGCAGGGCGGCCGGTACGCTGATCACCAGGGCGCAGGGCGAAGCCACCGTGAGCAGCACCATACCCCGATAGAAGTTCTTGCCGAAGTCTACGCCGAAAATCGGCGGCACCAGGGTGATGAAGAGCAGCACCGCGATAATGACGCCCATCGCATAATACTGCTCGGCGCGGTCAAGAAAGCTCTGGGTGCTGGCTTTACGCGACTGGGCCTCGCTGACCATGCTGATGATCCGGGCCAGGGTACTCTCGCTGGCCAACTTGGTTACGAGCATATCGAGGGCACCGTTCGTATTGAGCGTGCCCGCAAGCACCTGGGCACCCTCGCTGCGATGCACCGGCATTGACTCACCCGTAATCGCCGATTCGTCGAAGTTACCGCTACCGCGCTGGATCGTCCCATCAAGGGGCACGCGGTCGCCGGGGCGCAGCAGCACCACATCGCCCACGAGTACCGCCTCAAGCGCCACCGCCTCCGTCTGATCGCCACGGCGCACCGTCACCGTATCGGGGCGCAGTTCCATCAGTGCCGAGATCGCCCGCTCGGTGCGGCGCATCGCGTAGCCCTGGAGCACATTGCTCAGCGAGAAGAGGAAGAGCAGGATGGCCCCCTCAGTCCATGCGTCCACATAAGCTGCGCCGACGGCGGCGATGACCATCAGCAGGTCAACCTCAATCGTGCGCTCGCGCAGGGCCGCGATGATTGCACGCACGGCGTAGAAACCACCCACAAAGTAGGTGAGTACGTTCACTGCCAGGTGTACCTCGACCGGCGCATTGAGGGATGCCGTTATCAGGCCAGCCGCGATCCCGGCCAGGGTCAGCACGACAAAGAGCGGCTCAACGATCTCGTGATTGATCGACACGCGTGCGTTGGGATTTTCCTTGGGGTGGGTGTGCGTAAGAATAGACATTAAGATCCTCCTAAGACGCCCCAGCGGGGCGTCTCTACCAGATTAATGCAGCACGTGCTGGTCGTCAGGATCAAGCTTCAGAAGCAGGTCGTCGCCGAGGCGGGCGAAGATCCGCTGGGCAAACAGCTCCATCCAGATAAACTGGCGGGCGATCATCACCATATTCAGGTTTGAGGTGACGGTTGCAGCCGCGATGTGGTGGCCGCTCGCGATCAAAAACTCGCGCTCGTCGACGACGACGATTAGAGTCTCCTGCATACGGTGCAGCTCGGTCTCGCGCTTGGGGTGACGCACCACCTGTCCAAGGGCGAAGGCGCTATCACCCGTAAGGATGACCCCCAGGGCCACACCGCGAGCGTGTGCGGCCTCCAGATGATGGCGCAGTGCGTCTACGTCGGCGTCGGTGAGGACGAGCATCAGTTCGCTTGTTGCTGCGTCGATCAGGTTGGCAGCGTAGGCCAGGGCATCACGCCGCCCGCTGAAGTTCCAGAGCCGCCCGGTCTCTTCGCGGTTGTAGAGCGGCAGCAGGGATGTGCGCAGATTCGCCGCCCGCTCGCGGGCCTCGCGCTCGTAGCGGTCGAGCAACATCGCCGGGGGCACGGGCCGGTAGAGCGTGGCCTTCTCCTCAAGCGAGCGTAGCACCGCCCCACGCACCTCCAGACGACCAAGCGCCTCGTAGACCATCGAGCGCGGCACGCCCGAGGTTTTACTGACTTGGTAGCCGGTGGCGGGATTCTCGCCAAGCAGCGAAAGGTAGACCTTCGCCTCGTACTCGGTCATGCCGAGATCTGTAAGTTGATCAAGCAGGTTGTTCATACTTTTTTTTAGTAGTTTGAATACGAACTACTGTTAGCAGTGTACTCCAGGCAGATTGGTTTGTCAATAATCGTGGGAGCAAAATATCGGCACCGGATGCGTGTGGCGTACCACACGCATCCGGTGCCGATGCGTTGCCCTTTAGGGGTGTTTCAATCTAGCGTGACA
>CAIRFY010000658.1 GCA_903877945.1 uncultured Oscillochloris sp.
TCGCTCAGAATGACAGCGTTACTTTTGCGGTATTGCGAATAAAGGATCTACCGCCGCTCAGCCCTCACCCTCCAGCCCCCTCTCCCTCACGGGGAGAGGGGCAGGGGGTGAGGGCTGAGTGGGTACGCAGATCACGCCCCGTGGGCGATGGCCGACTCAATAATCTCCAGACTCACGACGGTTTCGCCGCAGGCGCGGGCGGCCTGCTCGGCGGCCAGGCGCAGCGCACGGCTCGCGCTAATCCGGGCCAGAAAGGGCACCTGCTCAATCGCCGCGTTCAGCCGGTCGGTGGCCGCTTTGCTCCAGGCCAGCGTCTCCGACGAGTGATCGGGCGCGGCCGGGGCTGCCGGGACTGCTGCCGCCGGTGGCCCACCTCCCGGCCCTCGGCCCCCGGCCCCCGTCTTCACCTGCTCCACCGGCAAGAAGTTAAAGACCATCTCGTAGAAGCGATTTACCAGTTCCTGCATCACGTTCGCCGCCCCGGCGTAGCCCATAAAGGGCGTCCCCGTCGTACTCCGCACCACCGGGCCAGGGAAGGTAGCCGGGATGAAGTGGCTGGCCCGTGCGTTCGCCTCCGCGAGGTAGATCTTCTCGTTGATGCTCCCGAAGATGAAGGCCGGTGCCTTGGTGTGCAGCCGCCTGCGGATCTCGATATTGTCTGGCTCGTCCTCGCGCCGTGGTCGGCCCGAACTCCAGGCAACCTTCATGCCTAGCTCTTCACCGAGAAACTGCCGCAGACCCTCGACATAGCTGCGCCCCGCCACAATCGCACAGTCCACCGTGGCGAACCAGTCGCTCTGCGGGCCGCGCCACAGATCCCACACCGGACGGAGCGTGGTTATTTTCTCGTTGCTGATGAACGCCTCGACCTGGGCCTCTGGCGTGCCCAGAAGTTGCCCCAGTTCGCGCAGAAACGCCGTGGTGCCGAACACGCCGAAGGGCGCAAAGAGGTAGGGCCGAGCGAGTGCCTGGGCCAGCGGCTCCCCAAACTCGCGGTACAACACCACGTTCACGGCGGCGTCGGCCAGGTGCGGCGTCCCCGCAATGCTGCCCGCATACGGGTAGACCAGATTGATCTCACCGCCCACCCCGGCGATCAGCCGCTTCAGCTCGTGCAGGTCGGCCGGGGCGTTGAAGCAGCCCATCGACGGCCCGATGATATTGACCACGTTGGCAGCCCTCGGCGGTGCGCCCGGCGTCACAAAGGGTTTCCCGTACTCCTCCCAGGCAAAAAGCAGGGCGTGGTCGCGACCCTGCCACTCGTCCTGCTCTAGCGACTGACTCCAGAAGAAGCGCGCCTCGGGATCGATCTGCGCGACGTACTTGGTGTGATCCGCGCTGATCATCTCGCTCTCGGCGGTGCTGAGTACAATCAGGCGCTTCCCTTCGAGCCTGCCAAGCGAGCGCAGATCGTCGATTGTCCGCTTGAGCGCCTTGGCCGTCCCGGTCATCACATCCTCTTCCCGGATCGAAGTCGGCGTCAGGTTCGCCATATGCGGCAGGGCATCGGTATAGTTCGTCACCGCCATACCCAGCAAATTGTAGCAGCCGATGGGCGCATCGCAGACCATATGTACGTCGGGGAAGCAGCCAAAAACCCAGCTAGCGCCCCAGTAAGAAGAGCTATCTGAGATGTCTCGAATCAGGGTTATGTCCATCATTAAATCCATATGTAGGGACGAAGCATTCGCCCTGAGCGTATCGGTCAATAGACGAAATTTCAGATTGCAGATTTTAGATTGCAGATTTGCCGCAACAGGACGCGCTGCATGTACCCAAACTGTCACGTACCTGCGAACCTTATCTTAGGCATGTTTCAATCCAGATTGACAATTCAGCGACGAAACGATGACGCGGTGAGGCGCTCCGTATCGCCTCATCGCCTCGGCGCATCATCGCAAGACTGTCACGCTGAATGTGCCCATTTTGAAACATGCCTTAGACATGGTTCAGAACAGCTTACAGTTTGGCGGAGATGCGAGGACGCGAGGATGCGATAGCATCGCCTCGTCGCATCCTCGCCTCATCGCCTCACTGTAAAGCTGAAACCTGGCACCTGAAACCTTGTCTTAGCGGCAATCTACCTATGCGAATGTTTCATCCCTACGCGCCCCAAAAAAATCCACCATCCGCTCATAGAGCGGCCTGCGCCCGAGCAGTTCACGCACAAAGCTGAGCGAGGCGATCATACCACCGGCCAGGAAGAGCGGACGGACGCTGAGCATGTTTGTGTAGTAGACCGCAGGGATGCCCAACTCCTTGGCGTGGGCGGCCAGAGTCGTCGTGCCAATCACCAGGTCGAACGTCCAATGCTTCATGGCCGCCATATCGTCCTCAATCGCCTTGCGGTAGACCACCGCCTCGCAGCCGTGGGCCTTCAGCCACGCCTCATCGCCAGCGGTGAGCATACTCTGACCGATGCTGGTACTCACATAAGGCACGTGGGCACCACCTTCGACCAGCAGGCGCGCATAGAGCATCTCGTTACCCTCGTAGCCCGAGATCATAATCGTCGTGCCCTTGAGCGGCTGGGTGGAGAGGAACCCGCGTGCGGCGGCCTCCTCCTCGCTGGCCACCCGCTCGACCACATCTTCATCAAGGTCAAGGGCGGCACCGACGGCCCTGATCCAGGCCGCGCTGCCCTCGACCCCGATGGGTGCACCGCTGACCACGCCCACCCCACGCGCACGCAGCACGCCCACCGTCTCGCGGTAGAAGGGGTGGAGGGTTGCCACCGCCGCCGCCTGACCGGCCAGCTTTAGCTCATTCACATGGCGACCGGGCAGCGTAGTGATCACCCGCCCGCCCATCTTCCGCACCACCCCATCAATAATCAGCGGGTCAGCCGGGAAGACCTCGCCGAGCAGAACGAGGCTGTGGGGCTCCTGCACGCTGGCGCTATCGATGAAGCGGCGCATCACCGCTGCCAGGGCGATGTCTTTGGCCTCGGGGTGCGAGTGGATAGCGTAGGCTGGCACGCGCACCAGCACCACCGGTTTGCCATCAACCTCGGTGGGCAGCAACTCCTCGGATAAGCCCGCCGTCTCGGCCACACAGAGCGAGAGTACCGGAATGACGCTGACATTCTGCTCCTTGGCCGCCTCCGCAATCGCCGCGTTGGCCGCCTCCTGCACCTTGCCCGACGAAAGCTCGGCGGTGCCCAACTGCGGGGCCACAATGCTCTTACGCGCCGCGTAGAAGTGAGTCACAAACGTCAGTCCGTAGAGGCAGCCGGTGTCAGTGATCATCGCGGGCTGGGCACCTTCGATGCGCGACAGTACACGGAGGGCACCGAAGGCGGGGCACATCGTCTGCGGATGCAGCTTACAGGAGCCAGCTTTAAACGGCTCTGGCGCGGCACCTTCGCCCGCCGGGGTTAGTGGGAGTAGCTCGGCCATCAGATAGTTCCTCTGCTGCGCGTGCCATCAGACAGCACCTGTACATCAGGGAAGGCGCGGCATGGTAGTCATACCTATAGATAGGGCATTGGTCATTCGTGTAGGCGCATTATACGATAAGACATGGTTCGCGGATACTTTGCAGTTTGTCGTCGGGCAGCCCTCACCCCCAGCCCCTCTCCCTCACGGGGAGAGGGGAGTAGATCCCTTCCTGGTGAGGAATACCCCCCTCTCTCCCTGAGCGCATATCTTTACCCACATCTTTTTTGCCGCATTGTAATGCGGTTTATCGGCTCCCCCGGCGGGAGACTGACGTCGCGCCTGCGGGGCGTCGGCCGACGCCGGAACCGCCCGCGTCGGCGGGTGGCCAGCCATACCTAACAGATTCTCGGTAGCTGCTCGCCCACCTGGGTGTCCACTACGCGGGTGCCGCCGATGCTGGTGCGGGCCACGACCATGCCGGGGTGCTCGGCGCTGACCTCGCCGATGATGGCAGCGCTCCGCCCGAGGGGGTGGGCACGCATGGCCTCTAGCACGGCCTCGGCCTCATCGCGGGCGACGAAGGCCAGCAGCTTGCCCTCATTGGCTACATAGAGCGGGTCAAGGCCGAGGATCTCGCAGGCCGCACGCACCGCCGGGGGGATCGGCAGATCGCGCTCGACGATCCGCACGCCCACCCGTGAGGCGGCAGCGATCTCGTTCAGGGTCGAGGCCACCCCGCCCCTGGTCGGGTCGCGCAAGACGTGGATGGCCTGGCTGCGGGCCAGCATTGTCGCCACCAGCCCGTTGAGCGGGGCACAGTCGGTCTCTAGGGGCGCGCCGAACTCCAGACCCTCGCGCACGCTCAGGATGGCCATCCCGTGGACGCCGATGTCGCCGCTGACGATCACCACGTCGCCGGGCCGAGCCTGATCCGGCCCGATGCGCAGGCCCGCAGGCACCACGCCGAAGCCGCTGGTGGTGATGTAGACCCCGTCGCCGTGACCGCGATCAACCACCTTGGTGTCGCCTGTCACCAGGGACACCCCAGCGGCGCGGGCGGCTATACCCATGCTCTGGGCAATCGCGGCGAGCTGGCTGATCGGCACGCCCTCCTCAAGAATAAACCCCGCGCTCATGTAGAGCGGCTGTGCCCCGCTCATCGCAATATCGTTCACCGTCCCGTTGACGGCCAGGTCACCAATGTTGCCGCCGGGAAAAAAGAGCGGGCGCACGACGAAGGAGTCGGTGGAGAAGGCCAGGCGCACACCGCCGACCTCGACCACCGCCGAGTCGCCGAGTTGCGCTAGGGTGGCGCTCTGGAAGGCTGGCAGGAACAGGTTCTCGATCAGTTCCGCCGATAGCTTGCCGCCGCCGCCGTGGCCCATCACAATGTTCGGGTAGTCGCGCAGGGGAGCCGGACAAACCCAGCCGTCGAAGTCAAGCATCATTTACTCCGAAAGTATTAGTACCAGGGGGTTTGCCAGCAGTATCATGCAAAGTCACCCTCCGGCCCTCACCCCCAGCCCCTCTCCCTCACGGGGAGAGGGGGCTGGGGGGTGAGGGCTGCCCGGCGATCACACGACTTTGCAATCGCCCTGCGGGGCCGCTGCTTCGCCCCTACGAAACCGCCCATACTGGTAGTAGGCGGCGCAGGCACCCTCGCTGCTGACCATGGTGGCCCCGAGGGGCATACGGGGCGTACACTCCTTGCCGAAGGCCGGGCACTGGTTGGGCTTGATCAGCCCCTGGAGTACCTCGCCGCTGCGGCAGAGCGCCGACTCGGCGGTGCGGATGTGGCCGACGCTGAAGCGATCTTCGGCGTCGAAGCCTCGGTAGCGTGGGCTTAGCCGCCAGCCGCTCAGGGGGATGTTGCCAATCCCGCGCCAGGTGCGATCTGTCACCTCAAACACCTCGGCGAGCACCCGCTGGGCGGGCAGGTTACCGGCGGCGCTGACCGCACGGGCGTAGGCGTTCTCCAACTCGGCCGTGCCCGCCTCAAGCTGGGCCACCGTGCGCCGGATACCCTCCAGTACATCGAGCGGCTCAAACCCGGTGACGACAATTGGCACGTGGTACCGCTCAACCAGGGGGCCGTACTGGTGCGTGCCCATCACGCTACAGACGTGGCCCGCCGCCAGGAAGCCCTGCACCCGGCACACCGGCGACTCCATAATCGCACAAATCGCGGGCGGCACCAGCACGTGCGAGACCAGCATCGAGAAGTTGCTCAGGCCCAGGCGCTCGGCCTGGATGATCGCCATCGCGTTGGCGGGCGCGGTGGTCTCGAAGCCGATGCCGAAGAAGACGACCTGGCGCTCGGGGTTATGCTGGGCGATCTTGATGGCGTCGAGGGGCGAATAAACGATGCGAATGTCGCCGCCCTCGCTCTTGATCTTAAAGAGATCCTTGCTGCTGCCCGGCACGCGCAGCATATCACCAAACGAGCAGAAGGTGACATCGGGGCGGGCGGCGATGGCCAGGGCCTTATCAATCAACTCCAGGGGTGTGACACAGACCGGGCAGCCGGGGCCGTGGATCAGCTCGATCTCTTTTGGCAGAAGCTGGTCAATCCCGTTGCGGATGATCGCGTGAGTCTGTCCGCCGCACACCTCCATGATCGCCCAGGGGCGAGTGGTGATGCGCTGAATATCGTCGAAGAGCTTCTTCGCAAGCTGCGGGTCGCGGAACTCATCAAGGTACTTCATGGCGCGTTCCCCTCATTTCCAGCCAGGCCAGCCACTCGTCGAGTCCTGCGCCGGTGCGGGCCGAGGTGGCGATGATCGTCGCGTCGGGGTGGACGGACGTGATGCTGGCGCGGGCGGCGGCGGCGTCGAACTCAGCCGCCTCGGCCATGTCCAGCTTCGAGATTAGCACGAGATCAGCCCAGCGGAAGGTGCCGGGGTACTTGAGCGGCTTATCCTCGCCCTCAGTCACGGCCATCAGCACCACCCGTGCGTGTTCGCCAAGGTCGTAACTGGTGGGACAAACCAGATTCCCCACGTTCTCGATAAACAGGAAGTCGAAACTCGCCAGACCCCAACCCTCCAGGTGGCGTGTCACCAGATCGGCCTCCAGATGACAGAGTCCGCCGGTCTCAATCTGGCGCACGGCGGCACCGCTGCGGGCCAGACGGCGGGCGTCGTTATCGGTGGCGAGGTCGCCCACCAGGGCGGCCACCCGGTAGCGCTGGCCGAGGCGGCGCAGCGTCTCCTCAAGCAGGCGGGTCTTGCCGGCACCGGGGCTAGAGAGCAGGTTGATCACGCGCACGCCAGCCTGGTCAAATCGCTGGCGCAGCGCCTGGGCCAGCCGATCATTTTTGCTCAGCACGTGCTGGCGCACGTCGATCAATCGCGTTGGCGTGTCGCTCATGTTGCCTCCAGGGATGTCAATTCCAGCTCACGGCCCTGCACCATATGGCCGGTTGGCCGCTGGCATGTGGGGCAACAGAAAATTTGTGGGTTGGGCAGGTCGGCCTCAGCCGCGCAGTGATCGCAGAAGATTCGCACCGGCACCTCCTCAATCTCCAGGCGCGCACCGGCGAGGATGGTTCCGTCGGTGGCGATCTCGAAGCCGAAGCGCAGCGCGTCGGGCACGATGGCCGACAGCGCGCCCACGCGCAGGTACACAACCGTCACCTGAGACGCGCCCGCCTTGCGAGCGGCGTCCTCGGCGATCTGTACCAGGTTTATGGCGATTGATAGTTCGTGCATGAGGTTTTTTACGCAATACCGCAAAACTCGCCCTGTCA
>CAIRFY010000659.1 GCA_903877945.1 uncultured Oscillochloris sp.
GCGAAGGCGGGCGTCGTACATGTAGCCGAGGGCTTTAGCCCCACGGCGGCGGCGACATTCGCAGAGATGTGGGTAAAGATATGCACAAGGGAAGTGGGGAGATTCCGCAACAGGAATCATCCGATCCCCCCTCTCCCGTTCTGGGAGAGGGGGCTAGGGGGTGAGGGCGCACGGCAATCACACGACGTTGTAACAGCCCTGAACGCCTACGCCGTCGCCTTGCGTCGGGTTGGTCGCTTATGATCCGACTTGCGTGTCAGCCCGATAATCTGCACGGCAGTGGCATCAGGGCCGTATTGGGCGATCACCTGATCTTTCGCTCCCAGGATGACATCGTGGAAGGCGTGAGTCGTTTCGATCTCCACAACACGGGCTTGCTCAAGCGCCTCTTGCAGCCGGATCTTCCCGCCGTCGTTGGTCCGCCAGAGAGTCGTCGTCGCTGTCTGGATCTGCGTCGCGAGAATGGCACTATCGGGGCTAACGCTCCGCGCCATCCCCTCAACCGTGGCAACCGTCGCCCCGTCGGCGGCGCACATGAGGGTCGTCGTTGCGGACTCACCGGCGGCAACATGGGGGGTGATCGCCAGCGTTGCGCCATCGGGACTGGCCACGAGTGACGCGACACCGCCGGACACCGCGTCAAATCTGCCAGGGGTGAGACTCGGTAACGTCAGCCACGTGGCGCGACTCCCTGCGTGGCTGTACCCCTCTGAAGGTTCCAATATCTACGCCACGTCACTACGCAGCAGCGTCAGCAGGAACACGAGCGGCGTCTCCGCGATGACGCTGTGGGGCAGGTGCGGCGGCATATGGATCCACGCCCCCGCATTCCCCACCATCGCCTCGGTGCCCAGGGTCAGCCGGGCCGTGCCGCTGATGATCTGGATAATCGCAGGCACGGCGGCGGTATGCTCGGAAAGCTCCTGGCCTGGGCTAAAGCCGAAGAGGACGACCTTTATCAGATGGTCGGTGTAGATTGTCCGGCTCAGGATACCGTCGGGCGGGATGGTCAGTTCGGCGGTCAGGTCGGCATAGCTAGTGGTGGTCTCGCTCATTAGGAGTATCCCCCCCGCGTCGCAAGCGAATCGACCGCGACGCGGTCGGGGTTCAATGCGGCGACGGCATGTGTATCACGCGGTAGCGTGCTGATAGTATAACGGTAGACATCGTGCGAGGGGAGGACGATCAGTGTGGTATCCCCCCGACTTTTTAGTATTCTCCTATTGGAAGGAGCATTTATGCGAAGCACCATCCACCTGCTCATCGCCATCCTGCTTCTGTTCGGCCTCGCGCCCATCACTCCATCTGCTGCCGCCGGTGTCGTCGGCACGGGGACGCCTGCCAGTTGCACCGATACCGCTCTGCGTGCCGCCGTCGCCCTAGGCGGAAGCATTACCTTCAGATGCGGCCCGGCCATGCACACGATCACGCTGTCTGACGACCTGCTGGTCGACAAGGATACCAGCATCGATGGTGGTGGCACGGATCAGGGTGGCATGATCACCCTCAGCGGCGGCGGGGCCACCCGCGTCATCATCACCGCCACCTTCGC
>CAIRFY010000660.1 GCA_903877945.1 uncultured Oscillochloris sp.
CGTATCGCCTCATCGCCTCATCGCCTCATCGCCTCATCGCAAGACTGTAAAGCTGAATGTGCCCATTTTGAACCATGCCTAAGGCATGTTTCAATCTAGCGTGACAGTTCAGCGATGAGGCGATGACTCGATACGAGCGCCTCATCGCCTCGGCGCCTCATCGCAAGACTGTCACGCTGAATGTGCCCATTTCTCCAAGGCCAGCCGCATGCTTAAACTTCATCGTTAGGCCATAGACCACAAAATTGCACCCCTCACGGTTCCACTCCTGGACGGGTCGGCCCTGAGCGCCAGCCCGCATCGCATCTACCCGTATCTGTTGCGCGGCCTGATCGCATCGGTGCCACATCACTCCGCGATTTTTTGGCGGTGGGCGGGGTCGCTCAGCCCCACCTATCGCAATCCTCTTGGGGTTGTTGTGTGGAGTCAAGGCTTTAGCCGGATAAGGCCGCCTAAAGGCTCGACTCCTTTTCATAACCAGTTTAGGATTGCTATAGCGCCCTGGCCCCAGTGTCACGCATTTCGAGCGGGTGCGAGGAGTCACCCATACGGAAAAATGACCCAGAGATTGTGCTTGACATGGGATCCACCATAGCTCTAGAAAAGCAGCCCCTTTGACATGTATAATGGCTCAAGCGATCTGGATACACAACTATACCAGAGCGAAAAAGGGAGCCTGATCCGATGAATAACGTGGATTTTCTCGCAGCCCTCACACTGCCAGAGGATAATTGGTGGCTACACATGTTGCTCTTTGGCGCACTGATCCTCGTGGTCGGCGTCGGACTGGTGCTGTTTTGGCGGTGGTGTATGCTGCGCAGCATCACTGAGCGCAAACGCACGGAGCAGGTTGACGCGATCCTGCGCACCAGCGAAAATCGCTTCGCGACGATTTTTCACACCAGCCCGGTTGGGATTGTCATTACGCGCCTGAGCGATAATCGGATAGAGGAGGTCAACGCCGCCTTGCTCCGCCTGCTTGGCTATGCGCGTGAGGAGATGATCGCGCATAATGCGCTGGATATGGGCATTTGGAACAACCTGCAAGACCGGCAGCGCCTGCTGATCGCCATGCATACTCAGCGCCATGTTGTCGATTTTGAGACCACGTTCCGAAAAAAATCGGGCGAATCACGCAACGTGCTGTTGTCCGCAGAGCAGATAGATCTGAAAAACGAGCCGAACATGCTGATCCAGATCATAGATATCACCGAGCGTAAGCGGGCGGATGCACTGGTGTATGCCCAGCGCGATCTGGCGCGTGTCATCGGTACGACGAGCTCACGTCAGGTCACCTTCCAACACTGCCTTGCGATTGCGCTCCGTGCCTCTCATCTGGATTGCGGCGGAATCTATTTGCTCAACGCAAACAATGATACACTTGAGCTAGTATGTCATCAGGGGGTGGGCGCGGATTTTATCTCAGCGGCTTCACGCTACAGTCTTGATGCGCCGAATGTCGTTTTGCTGCTCTCCGGTCATACGTTCTATCTCACCAGCGACTCCCTGAGAGAACAAGAACTGCATCATCGGGAAGGGATACAATCAATGGCTGCTATCCCGATGCTTTTTCAGGGCCGGGTTATTGGTAGTCTGAATGTCGGCTCGCACACCATGACTCATGTGCCCGAGTTCTCCCAGCACATTGTTGAAACACTCGCCATCGAAATGAGCAATCTTATTGTCTATCTGCGCGCCGAAGAATCATTGCGCACGAGCGAAGAGAAGTTTCGCTTGATCACCGAGACGATTGACGAGGTCTTCTGGATGATGAACACTCAGATGACATCCATGCACTATGTCAGCCCTGCCTATGCACATATCTGGGGGCAGACTCAGCAGAGCCTCTATGCAAACCCACACGCATTTCTCGATGCCATCCATCCAGACGACCGTGAGGAAGCGCTGGCAACGCTTGTAAAGAAGAGGGACGGTCAGCTATTCGAACTGGAGTATCGGATCATCCAGCCGGACGGCACCGTTCGCTACATTTGGGATCGCGGGTACCCCATCTGCGACGACCACGGGTGCGTAACGAGCTATGTCGGCGTGGCATCGGATATCACTCAGCGCAAACAGGCCGAGATCAGCCTCCTTACCAGCAAAGAGCAGTATCGCGGGCTCATGGAAAGCCTGGACGGGGTGATCGCCGCCGTGGATATTGATGGCTCCTTCCTGTACATGAATGATGTGGCCGCAAAGCAACTCGGGGGTCTGCCAAAAGACTTTCTTGGCAAGAAGATCGGCGAGTTTTTTCCAGAGCCAGCCGCATCTCGGCAACTGGCCAATATTCGCCGCGTGATCCAGGAAGACCGGGGGCTTATTTCTGAGCAGCAGACCCCGATCCAGGGGCAGATCCGCTGGTATCGCACCTCTCTCCAGCCAATTCACGATCAGACAGGCCACGTCATCTATGCACTGGTCAATTCAACCGACATCCACGATCTCAAAACAGCACAGCAAGATCTGCTGGAACTGAACTGCACGCTGGAGGAGCGGGTTGCCCAGCGTACCGCCGAGGTGCAGGATTTGTATAACAATGTCCCCACCGGCTATCATTCGCTCAATGCGAGCGGTGCCTTCATCCTGATCAACCAGACCGAGCTCAACTGGTTGGGCTACACCTACGACGAGATCCTCGGTCGCCCAGTGACCGATTTCCTTACTCCACCAAGTCGGGTGTCATTTAGGTCTGAATTCCCGGTCTTTAAACAACGCGGATGGTTACGTAATTTTGAGCTTGAATTTATCCGCCGCGATGGCACGACCTTTCCATCCCTAGTCGATGCAATTGCAATCTACGATGATACCGGCGCATATGTAATGAGTCGCTCGACGGTGTTTGATATTACCCTGCGCAAGCAGGCCGAGACAGCCCTGCGCGAAAGTGAGGCACAGAACCGCCTCCTCTTCGATGCCGCCCCAGACGCCGTGATTTTGTTTGACGCACTGGGCCAGGTGGTTCGGATGAACCATGCGTTTGAGATCTTGTCGGGCTCTTGTATTGAGCAACTCATCGGTCATACCCTCAGTGACCTCGGGTTACTTTCTGAGGTGTCCAGTTCACAATTGGGCGCAGCCGTCACCCAAGCCTTTCAGCAGGGTGAGCGTTTCGCCACCGCTGAGTTTAAGCTTACCCAGGCCAATGGGGCGTCACGAGACGTGGGAGCGCGGGTGTTTGGGCTTCAGATTCAGAGTGAAAAGTACTACCTCACCACCATGCGCGACATTACGGCTGAGAAACAGGTTGAAGAAACCTTGCGCATGGCGAATGCCGAACTGGCGCGAGCGGCGCGAGCCAAAGATGAGTTTCTGGCCACCATGAGCCATGAACTGCGCACGCCGCTCAACACCATCCTGGCCCTCAGCGAGATCCTGATGGAAGAGATCCGTGGCCCGATCAACGAGAGCCAACACGAATCGCTCCACGTCATCCAGACCAGCGGCGAGCATCTGCTCTCGCTGATCAACGATGTACTCGACCTCTCAAAAATTGAAGCCGGGCGACTGGATCTCCAGGTCGGACCCATCGAGATCGGCGAACTATGCCAGGCCAGCATGTTGTTTGTCACTGAAGTGGCCATCAAGAAATCACTGCTGCTCGACTTCCACCTGCATGATCAGCTCGCAATGGTACAGGCTGACCCGAAGCGCCTGAAGCAGATGCTCGTGAACCTGCTCTCCAACGCGGTCAAGTTTACCCCGGCCAAGGGTCAGGTGAGTCTGGAGGTGACCGTCGATGTCGCCGCATGCGTGGTTCGTTTTGCGGTACGGGACACCGGGATCGGAATTGCACCCGAAGATCTGGGACGGCTGTTCCAGCCCTTCAGGCAACTCGATTCGGGTCTGACCCGTCAGCACGAAGGAACCGGGCTGGGGCTGGCGCTGGTGCGCCGTCTGGCGGATCTGCATGGCGGTAGCATCACTGTGGAGAGTACGCTCGGCATGGGGAGTTGCTTTACCATCACGCTGCCGTATTACCCGCCGGTGAACGTGCAAACGCTGGTCGTGGAAAATTCAGGGGACGCGGCGAAGCAATTCGCCCGCTACATACGGGAGCCTGCCCCGACAGGGACGCGGATTCTGCTGGCTGACGATAACGAGGCCAATCTCCAGGCGACGCAGGAGTACCTGCACGCCAAGGGGTATCAGGTGCTGATCGTCCGCAACGGCCAAGAAGCGCTTGACCAGATCGCCGCAATACGACCGGATGTGATCCTGATGGACATCCAGATGCCGAAGCTCAACGGGCTGGAGGCTATCCGCCGCCTGCGGGCCATGCCCGAATGGGCGGCGACGCCAATTATTGCGCTGACCGCCCTGGCAATGCCCAATGACCGGGAGCACAGTCTGGCAGCCGGCGCAAACGAGTACCTGACCAAGCCTGTTGACTTGAAAAAGCTCGTCGCGCTGATTGCGCAACTCGTTCATGCATAAGGCATGTTTCAATCTAGCTTGACAGTTCAGCGATGAAACGATGACGCGGTGAGGCGTTCCGTATCGCCTCATCGCCTCATCGCCTCATCGC
>CAIRFY010000661.1 GCA_903877945.1 uncultured Oscillochloris sp.
CATATCTTTACCCACATCTTTTTTATCGCAGTACAATGCGGTTTATCGGCCCCCCCGGCATGCGACTGACGTCGCGGCGCAGAGCCTCTAGCTGGCCGCCCGCCGACGCGGGCGGTTCCGGCGTCGGCGAAGGCCGACGCCCAGCCGTAGGCTCCGCAGGCGCGACTTCAGTCGCCCGCTCTGCGCCCTCTCGATGGGTGCATCCCTCGATAGTCGCAGAGATGTGGGTAAAGATATGTCCCGTTCAGGGAGAAGGGGCTGGGGGGTGAGGGCTGATCAGCGGCGGATTCGTTATGGGAAGGGTATTGGTCTTAGCCAGAAGAAGACTCAAGGAAGGCGCGCAGGGCGACCTTGGCTCGGCGATACTCGGCACTGACAGATGTGAACAGGGCGACCCCCTCGTGTGGTAGACACTCCTCAAGGATGGCGCAGCGGTCGGCCATCGCGTAGACGCCCAAGCTCATGCAGCTCCCGCGTAGCCGGTGGGCAATCGATTCTACCCGTGCGTAGTTCGACTCGCGAACTGCCGCATCCAGTTCTGCGATGAGTGGCGGCGTCTCTTCAAGGAATAGCCCCACGATCTTCCCCGTGATCTCTGGGGCATTTGCGCCAATTAGTTCCACAAACTCCTCGAGCACCGATAGGTCGAGTGCCGGGGTGTCAGGGTCAAACATCCGCTGTGTCATATAATGGTTCCTCCTTGTTATGATTTATAATACTCCCTTATTCCATATTTTGCATGATTGTTCGTCCTTAGTTGTGGAGAAGGCAGTTATCTCATGATCTGGCCGCCCTACTTCGCCCAGAGCCTCGCCCTGGGCAACGCCGAGTCGGGGGTGGGCGTCTGTCTCCTGTGGACGCCGCAGGATCGGGTGCTGCCCGCCCTCGACCCGGCGGACTACGCGGTGGTGGGCAATCTCTACTCGCGTGATGGGGTGAGTTTCCTATTGCGCACAATCCTGGCCCGGCCAACCATCCGCACGATCCTGCTCTGTGGCAAGGATGCGACCGGCAGCGGCGCGACTCTGGTGTCCCTGCTGCGCGACGGGCTGGATGCCGAGGGCCGGGTGGTGGGCGACGGCACCCGTCTGCACCCCGAGATCCCGCGTGAGGCGGTGGATCTGCTGCGCCGCAGCGTAACCCTGCATGACGCCCGCGATACCGTGCGCCCGGAGGCGATTGCCTCCCTGCTCCACACTCTGCGCCGTCCGGCTGCGCCCTTCGCCGCCGCGCCGCTGATCTTCCCCTACAGCGAACCCACCTCCGCCGCCATGCCCGCCGCCGACTGCGGCCTGCTGCTGCGGGCAGATAGCGTGCGCAGCGCCTACCTGACGCTGATCTGGCACGTGCTGAGCTTCGGTGTGCGCGGGGCTACCCAGCACAGCTCCGACCAGCGTGAGATTCTGGATGTGCTGACGGTGGTGAGCGAGGAGTCGGCTGACCCGGCGACCTGCTCGCACGCCGAATGGATGCCCTTCACCCGCGAGAGTCTGGGTGCGCGCCTGCCCGACGGCGGGTTCAGCGGTTATCTTGGGCAGTTCCTGACCGGCGCACAGCCCGCCGAGGTGAGTTATACCTACGGTGCACGGCTGCGCAACTTCAGCGGGATGATCGACCAGGTGGCTGCAATCATCGCCGACCTACGGGCCAGCGGCGAGAGCCGTCGGGCTGTGGCCGCCCTCTGGAACCCGGCCCTCGACATCGGTAGCCCCAGCCCGCCCTGCCTGAATCTGGTGCAGGCTCGCCTGCGCGCCACCCCCGGCGACGTGGCCCCCCGGCTGCACCTCACTGCCTACTTTCGTTCGCACGACATCTTCCGGGCCTGGGCCGCCAACGCCTACGGGCTGCGCGCCCTCCAAGGGCTGATCGCCGAGGGGCTAGGCGGCGCACCCCTGGGCGATCTGGCTATTCTCTCGCACTCGGCCCACATCTACGCCCACGACTGGGAGCGCGCTGGGGAACTGCTGGCCCACCACTACCGCGCCGCCGACCCACGCCTCGCCCGCGATGCCCGTGGCTCCTTTGTGATCAGCCTGGAGCCGCCCACGATCCTGGTGCGCCACTACAGCCCCGGCGGCGAACACATCCAGTCCTTTCGCGGTGGCAGCGCCCGCGAGCTGAGCCTCCAGATCAGCGCCTACGTGGGCGAGATCAGCCACGCGATCTACCTCGGCCAAGAACTCCAGAAGGCCGAATTGGCCCTGGCCCTCGGCCGACCCGAGGCGTACCGGCAGGATCGTCCGCTTGCCTTTGAGGTTTGACAAACCTGATTTCGTGTAGTATATTTGTACGCATAGCACACTGTAAAGGAGTAAGGTATGGGTCTCAAGGCCGACCGCTGGATTCGCAAAATGGCGCTGGAGCAGGGCATGATCGAGCCGTTTGTGGATACACAGGTACGCGAGGGCGTGATCTCATACGGGCTAACATCTTACGGCTACGACTTAAGGGTAGCCGACGAATTCAAAGTCTTTACAAATGTATGGAACGTGATTGTTGATCCAAAGCACCTCGACCCACGATCCTTTGTGGATATGAAGGTTGATCATATTGATATTCCACCAAACTCCTTTGCCCTCGCCCGATCCGTCGAACGATTTCGTATACCACGTAATGTTTCATGCCTGATTATTGGCAAATCGACCTATGCGCGCTGCGGAGTCATTTTGAATCTGACTCCCTTGGAGCCAGAGTGGGCCGGCTACGTTACTATCGAGATCAGCAACACCACGCCGCTACCGGCGCGGATCTACGCGAACGAGGGGATCGGCCAGGTTCTCTTCTTTGAGGGCGACGAGTCCTGCGAGACGTCGTACGCCGACAAGAAGGGCAAGTACCAGGGCCAGGTGGGGATCGTTCTGCCGAGGATTGATAAGGAACAGTCCTAGATGTTGCATATTGGCATGGCTCAACATATGCTTTTTGATGTTGACGTGCCTATGTCTGAGTGCCAGGACTGGCATGAGCAGATGCTCTCCGCCCTCGGCGTAGAACCCGGCCCAGCCTGGCCCGACCGTTTCGGCCAGGCGTTACGCACGTGGCTGACCGCGCACGGACATCAACCTATTCAGACTCTCAGCTTGTTCAGTGGCGGGGGTGGGCTTGATATTGCGTTCCACGATGTAGGGTTTGAGGTTCGGGAGATGGTGGAGATTGAGCAGCAGTTCGCCACAACCCTGGGCGCAAACGCACAGCAGGGCAAGATGCTCGAAGGAGCGGTTGCGCGCTGCATTGATATTCGCGAATATCAGCCGCCAACAGACCTCGCGATTGACTTTATCATTGGCGGGCCGCCCTGTCAGACATTTTCGGCGGCTGGTCGGCGTGCGGCGGGGGTTAAGGGTACCAGCGATCCGCGAGGGACGTTGTTCGAGGAATATGTGCGCGTACTCCGCACACTTCGCCCGGTCGGTTTTCTGTTTGAGAACGTCTATGGCATGACCGGGGCCGAGGGCGGCGATCCTTGGCGGGAGATTCAGGAAGCGTTTCGCGCCGCAGGCTATAGCATCCACTTCCGCGTGCTGGATGCCGCCGACTACGGAGTGCCGCAGCATCGCGAGCGCCTATTCATCGTTGGTCTGCGTGCCGATGTCGCTGTGCGGCTGAAGTACCACTTTCCTCGCCCAACGCATGGGCCTGATGCGATCTCGCCACGGCCTTTCTACACGGCGAGTGAGGCCGTCCAGGGAGCCGATCCAACCGATGATACCACGCTGCTTATGCGTGGTCGCTGGGGACACCTTATCCCTGGGATTCCTCCTGGTCTGAACTATTCCTACTATACAAAAGAAATGGGACACCCGACGCCGGTGTTCGCGTGGCGATCAAAGTTTTCAGACTTCATGTATAAAGCCGACCCTGCGGTGCCGGTTCGTACCGTGAAGGCGCAAGGCGGAGCGTATACCGGCCCGTTTTCGTGGGAGAATCGTCACTTTAGCACGGCGGAGGTCAAGCGACTGCAAACCTTCCCCGACGACTACGAGATTGTGGGGAAGCGGCAGACCCGCATCCATCAACTCGGCAACTCGGTGCCGCCACAGATTGGTCGGATCTTAGCACTGAGTATTCTCCATCAGGTGTTTGGGGCCACGCTCCCATTTTCCATGCACTACCTCGCTGAGCATCAGCAACTCGGTTTTCGTACACGAAAACGGGCCTTAACTGCACAGTACGCGGCGAAGGCTCAGGCGTCCATTGCTATTCTCACAGATACGATGCAGCCTCAGGAACGGAACGTCTTACCGAGTGATGAGGTGCGTTATCTCACGGACACTTTTGCCCTCGTTGATGACGAAGATCGCGGCGGTTTTCCCGCGTGCCTGTCGTACACAGGCGACCACCATGCACTCGTCGTTTACGCTGAGCCTCTCATACGTGACGAAGAGCGAGATAGCACCTTCACCTACACTATTCAGGTCGAGTCGATGCGTAACGCAGACTGGAACATCCCGCTCACGTCGATCACCCTCCACGGCATCGGACGGGCGGAGTTACTGTTTACCAGCTTGTGGAAAGCCTTGGAAGCGTTGATTAACCAGCAGTATGGGGTAGACGACCTTGTCCAACTCTCGGGCTATTACCAGTGTGATACAAAGGTTCGCGCCCGTATGGAGATAACCGGCGATGAGCCGATCCCTCCGCAGTGGCATGCGCTCTGCAAGATCGTCAGCGGTATCGGAGTGGCAACCCAGATACCCGCACGCTCATTCGCGGAACTGTGGGATGTGTCGGAGTTCGATGTTATGCCTATTCTGCACACCCTACGAAAAATGGGCTATGAGGTACGCAACAACAACACGAACCCGCAGATCATCGCTGGTGACTACCTGATTCCCTATGCGTTCCCAACCCTGACGCCACGGAGCATCCAGCTCAGAAAGAAACTTTGATTGAGCCGACTAAAACCCAGAATCCTCCTTCACAACCGAGATAGGACTGCTATATAATGTGCGCGCAGCACAACCCCAAGGAGCATAGCGCTATGGCAGCAAGCAAACTACTGGCTGGGCAGATGCAGGTCGCCCGCACGTGGCTTGGCAAACATCCGACCCTCTGGCGCTGGCTAAAAGTGCTGCGCCTGGGGCTGTTTCAGTTCGGCATGGGCCTCTCGCTGGCCCCGATCACCGGCACGCTGAACCGCGTGCTGATCGACGAGTTGCGCATCCCGGCGGTGGCGGTGGGATTCCTCCTGGCCATCCACTACTTTGTCTCACCCGCACGCGCCCTGATCGGATTCCAGTCCGACGTGGATCGGGCCAGGGGTAGGTGGCGCACGCCCTACCTGGTGATCGGCGCGATGATGACCTACGGCGGCCTGGCCACTGCGCCGTTCACCCTGATCCTGCTCAGCGGCCAGGGTACTATCGGATTCTGGCCGTCGATCTTCTTCTGTAGTCTGATCTTCCTGGGCTACGGCATCGGGGTGAACATCGTCGAGACGATCTACCTGGCTATGGTCAGCGACCTGACGCCACCCAAGGAGCGCGGGCAGGTGCTGGGGGTACTCTGGATTATGCTGGT
Source organism: uncultured Oscillochloris sp. (assembly GCA_903877945.1). Classification (GTDB taxonomy): domain Bacteria; phylum Chloroflexota; class Chloroflexia; order Chloroflexales; family Chloroflexaceae; genus Oscillochloris. Next base: position 5,521 of record CAIRFY010000661.1, read on the forward strand.
GATGGGGACGATTGTTAGTTCGGTGGTGATCGGCCAGTTGCTGCTGCACTATAGCCCCTACCGGCTCATCCAGGTGATGCAGGGTTCGGCGGTGATCTTCATTGGCCTGACCTTTCTGGCCCTGTATGGGCAGGAACGCCTGAAACCGAACGGCGAGCTTGTGGACGTGACCGAGCCGGTGCGCGTGCGCGAGAGCCTGGGCCAGTCGCTGCGGATGCTCGCGGCGCAGGTGCCCCTGCGCAACCTGTTTATCGTCCTCTTCCTGGCCACCCTCGGGTTCGCTACCCACGATGTGCTGCTGGAACCCTACGGCGGTCAGGTGCTCAACATGTCAATCACGCAGACCTCGCAGCTCACGGCGCTGTGGGGAGTGGGCATGCTCATCGCCATTGCCCTGGCGGGCTGGGCGCTCTGGATGGGACGCTCGTCGGTACTCCTGATCACTGTGGGCTGCCTACTGGGGGCCGCCGGGTTCCTCACTGTGGCTATGTCCAGCGGCGAAACGCTGGTGAACCTGTTCCGCATTGGTGTCGTGCTGATCGGCATGGGCCGTGGGATGTTCATCGTGGGCGCCCTAGCCCTGGTCATGTCCCTCGTAGACAAGCTCCACGCCGGGCTGTTTATGGGCCTGTGGGGGATCACCCAGGCTCTAGCCCAGGGCTTCGGCACCATCGGCGGCGGTGTGACCCGCGATGTCGTGCAGCATCTCACCGGCCAAGTCGCGCTCGGCTATACCCTGGTCTACTTTACCTCGCTGGCCCTGCTCATTGTGTCCGCCCTGCTCCTGCTCGTGCTACGCATTGGCCGCCAGATCCGCAGCGGTGCCGTCCATTCGCCCTGGGCTGGTCTGGAACAGATCAATGCCGATCAGATTATTTTCTAAATCGCGCCCATCCTGTCAGCAGAGGAGCACTCGTACGCATGGAGATCAAAGACAGGATCGATCACGATCCAGCAACCGACATCCTGCTCGTCGATGCCTATATGCGCTGGGCATTGATGGCTGCGGAGGAGGTGATTGGGAAGAATGGCCTGGCCGTGGTGCTACGACAGGCTGGACTTGAGCAGTTCGTGGGTAACTATCCGCCCGAGCAGCTCAAGGTATCGACAGGGCTGACTCTCTACCACTACGCAACGCTGAACACGGGGCTGCTGAACTTTTTTGGCCGGGCTGCCCGCAGCATGGCCCTGCGCATCGGTCGCCAGTCGGCGCGCTATGCCATCGAACATCAGGGTGCGCTCTTCGGCACGGCGGCTCTGCTGGCCTCTAAGGTGCTGCCGATGTCTACCCAGATCAAGATGGGCCTCTCCGCGATGCAGGCCGGATTCCGCCGCCTCAGCCAGACCGTCGGCCAGGATCGCGAGTTTGGGCTTGAGGATCGCGGCGATGCGTGGGCCTACCTCGACTACATGGATCCCACTAGCGCAGGAAAGGTCGCCGATGAGCCGATTGGCTGGATCCAGACTGGGGCGATCCAGGAGGCTATGCGCTGGCAGATCGGCAAGGATTTTGAGGTTGAGCAGGTGGCTTGTCGCTCGATGGGTTCCTCCGCCTCGATCTGGCTCGTGAATAAGACGCCAAAGGTGCCCACCGCATAAAGGAGAGAGCAATGGCCGACTTGACCCCTGATCAGATTTTTGATCTGCTAAACCGACCCGGCCCCCTCTGGCTGGTGGGCGCGAACCTGTCGGGCGCGAACCTGTCGGGCGCGAACCTGAGCAATGCCAATTTGAGCGAGGCCAATCTGGCGGGCGCACGCCTGAGCGATGCCAATCTCTACCGCGCCGACCTGAGTGTGACGGAGTTGGGAAACGCTATCTTGAGCTGGGCGAACCTGCGCGAGGCTCGCCTGGGCTGGGCGCAAATGGTGCGTGCCGACCTGAGCGACGCCGATCTGCGCAAGAGCGATATGTCCTGGGCTAACCTGGAATTTGCCAACCTGACCGGGGCCAACTTGCGCGGGGCCAACCTGAGCGCGGCTGACTTCAGCGGGGCTAATCTCTATGGCGCGAACCTGAGTCTCTGTAATCTGAGCGGCGTCGATCTGCGCGATACGATCATGATCAGCGTCAACATGAGCGAGGCCCAACTCCGCGAGGCTCAGATGGTGAACCTGGGCGGTGCGAACCTGTCGGGCGCAAATTTGAACAAGGTGAGCATGGCTGGCGCAAGCATGAACGGGGTGAACCTGAGCGGGGCGAGCCTGCTCAATGCGAACCTGCGCGAGGCGACCCTCAGTGACGCCAACTTTATTGGGGCCAACCTTTACGAGGCCAACTTGAGCGAGGCCACGATGGTCGGGGCCGATCTGAGCGAGGCCAACCTGAGCGGGATCTATCTGAGCGGGGCGAACCTGGAGGGCGCGATCATGACGCGGGCAAACTTGAGCCGGGCCAACCTGAGTGGCTGCAACCTGCGCGGTGCCCAGATGGTCGGCTGTGTTCTGCGCGAGGCCAGTTTGCGTGACGCCGACCTGACCGGGGCGGATCTCTCAGGGGCCGACATCTCCGAATGTGACATGACGGATGTCAAGGGCTACGTGGCATAGCCACCCTGCCCAGGGAGAGACGCCCCGCCGGGGCGTCTCTCCCTGGGCATTTAATCCGCCGCCGCCCGCTGCGTATCTTCGGGGAAGAGGATCGCCCGCAGGAAATGCCCCGTATGCGAACCCTCGGCCTGCGCCACATCCTCGGGCGTACCGGCAGCCACCAGGTAGCCTCCGCCATCCCCGCCCTCTGGCCCCATGTCCACCACCCAATCAGCCGTCTTCACCACATCCAGGTTATGCTCGATCACAATCACCGTATTCCCAGCGTCCACCAGACGGTGTAGTACACGCAGCAGGTGCTGTACATCGGCAAAGTGCAGGCCGGTAGTCGGCTCATCAAGAATGTAGATCGTGCGTCCGGTAGCCACACGAGCCAGTTCCTTCGCCAGCTTCACGCGCTGGGCCTCGCCGCCCGAAAGAGTAGTGGCTGGCTGACCGAGTTTAATATAATCCAACCCCACATCGTGGAGCGTCTGGAGGATGCGCTTCACCCGTGGCACGTTGGTAAAGAACTCCAGGGCCGTCTGCACATCCATATCGAGAATGTCCGAAATTGACTTGCCCTTGTACTTGACCTGGAGTGTCTCGCGGTTGTAGCGCTTGCCCTTGCACTCATCGCAGCGCACCCAGACATCGGCAAGGAACTGCATATCAATCTTGATCTCGCCGTTGCCCTCGCAGGCTTCGCAGCGCCCGCCCTTCACATTGAAGCTGAATCGCCCGGCCTCGTAGCCGCGCAGCTTGGCCTCGGCGGTCTCAGCGAAGAGCTGGCGCAACATGTCGAACAGCTTGACGTAGGTAGCCGGGTTCGAGCGCGGGGTGCGCCCAATCGGCTGCTGGTCGATGTCGATCACCTTATCGAGAGCCTCCAGGCCGATCAGGGCGCGGTAGGGGCCGGGTTTCAACTGAGCTTTGTTCAGACGATTGGCCAGGGCCGGGTAGAGCGTCTCGGTGATCAGCGAGGATTTGCCGGAGCCGGAGACACCGGTGATGGACACGAAGGTGCCGAGGGGAAACTGCACGCTCACATCGCGCAGGTTGTTCAGGGTTGCGCCCTCGATGCTCATCCAGCCATTCTGGGCGGTGCGGCGCAGGCCAGGCACGGCGATCTCCAGGCGACCGCTGAGGTAGGCTCCGGTGAGCGAGGTAGGGTGCTGAGCGACGGTGGCGGGCGTTCCGGCCACCACCACCTGACCGCCCTTTACCCCCGCGCCCGGCCCGAAGTCCACCATCCAATCGGCGGCCTGCATTGTCTCTAGGTCGTGCTCGACCACAATCAGGGTATTGCCCAGGTCGCGCAGGCGCAGCAGCGAGCCGAGCAACTTGAGGTTATCGCGCTGGTGCAGGCCGATGCTGGGCTCGTCAAGGATATACATCACGCCCACCAAACCTGAGCCGATCTGCGAGGCCAGACGGATCCGCTGGGCCTCGCCGCCGCTGAGGGTGGGCGCGGGGCGCTCCAGGGTCAGGTAGTGCAGGCCCACATTGCGCAAAAAGCTCAGGCGCTCACGAATTTCCTTGAGAACATCGCCGATAATTTCGAGCTGAGTAGATGTGAGTGCCTGCGAAGAACCTTCGCCCGTCACCTTCGCCAGTTCCAGCGCCCAGGTGTGCGCCTCGCCGATATTCTTCGCACAGACATCACGGATACTCTCACTAGCCACCTTCACCGCCAGACTCTGCGGGCGTAGGCGCGCACCCACGCAGTCGGGGCAGGGCTGCTCGCTCATATACTGGACATAATACTCGCGCTGCGAGTCACTACCCGTCTGCATAAAGCGACGACGGATCTCTGCCGTAACGCCCTCCCATGTGCGGTAGAACTCGCCGTGCCCGCCGTTCTCGTGCTCCCAGGCGAAGCGCAGTTTCACCTTACCGCTGCCAAGAATCAGCGCATCACGTTGCGGCTGAGTCAGTTCGTCCCAGGGCGTATCAAGGTCAATCCCGTAGTGAGCGGCGATTGAGACCAGGGACTTATGGCCCCAGGAGTCCTTCTTCTTGCGCATCTCGCCCCAGTAGGTGACAGCCCCATCGTTGATCGAGAGCGCGCCGTTGGGCACCAGCAAGGCCGGGTCAACCTCCAGGCGCGTGCCGAGGCCGGTGCAGGTGGGGCAAGCGCCCTGGGGCGAGTTAAACGAAAACATCTGCGGCGACAACTCGGGGAAGGAGATCCCGCAGGGTAAACAGGTATTGCTCTCGCTCATCAGCCAGTCTTCAGAGTCCTCGCCCATGACACTAATGATGATCGTGCCCTCGCCGACGCGCAGAGCCTGCTCAACGCTATCGGTCAGTCGGGTGACGAAGCCATCCCACTCGCTGCTGGCGCTGGCCTCGGCAAACCCTGCCCCCGCCCCTGCCACCTGTTGCCTATCGCCTGCCGTCTGTTGGTTGGGCATCACCAGGCGATCAACGACTACTTCAATGCTATGCTTAACCTTCTTATTGAGCTTGATCTCATCATCGAGTGCGTGGATCTCGCCATCCACGCGCACGCGCACAAAGCCCTCGGCCTTGGCCTCGGTGAACATGTCCTTATACTCGCCCTTGCGCTGAGAGACCACCGGGGCCAGCACCATAAACCGCGTTCCCGCAGGCAACCCAAGGACGCGGTCAACCATCTGCTGGGCCGTCTGCGAGGCCACGGGGCGGCCGCACTGGTGGCAGAACTGCGTGCCAACGCGGGCATAGAGCAGGCGCATGTAATCGTAGATCTCAGTAACCGTACCGACGGTGGAGCGCGGGTTCTTCGAGGCGCTCTTCTGCTCAATCGCAATCGCCGGCGAAAGTCCCTCGATCAAATCAACCTTCGGCTTCTCCATCTGACCGAGGAACTGGCGGGCGTAGGACGAGAGGCTCTCGACATAGCGGCGCTGACCCTCGGCGTAGAGCGTGTCAAAGGCCAACGAACTCTTGCCCGAGCCGCTCACCCCTGTCAGGACGATCAACTTATCACGTGGCAGTTCCACATCGACGCCCCGCAGATTATGCTCGCGTGCGCCCTTGATGACGATTGTATCTTTTCCCATGGGTACATCCTACAGCATGACGAGAGCGCCGCAAACATTGCCTTGGGAAAGCACAAAACGAGGCGACAAGGAAAAACATCCTTGTCACCTCGTTTGAATTTTTATTGGTAGCGGCGGCAGGATTCGAACCTGCGACCTTCGGGTTATGAGCCCGACGAGCTGCCACTGCTCCACGCCGCGATGACATAATGGCAAAAAAAGATTTGATCCGGCGGCAGTCTTTTCCAGACTACCGCCGCATCGTCCTATGGTGCAGGTGCGTGGACCTAGGTTCCCAGCGGATGCTCCGCCAGTAGGATCGGCGCTGCGGTGTTTCACGACCCGGTTCGGGATGGGACGGGGTGGGTCCACCGCGCAAGCCACACACCCACTGGTACAAGTGGGCGGTTCGGTAC
>CAIRFY010000662.1 GCA_903877945.1 uncultured Oscillochloris sp.
CCCCCAGCCCCCTCTCCCTGAACGAGAGAGGAGGCTAGGGGGTGAGGGCTGACCGGCGGTGGATTCGTTAAGGTATTGCTTCGCCCCACGATAACAACGAACGCTAGGCCGCGTGTTTGGCCGGACGGCCCTCCTCGGTGCCCTCGACGGCGGCCTCGATCTTGGCCACTGCGTCGCGGGGGATGGCGGTGCGGAACAGGCTGCGGTAGGTATCCCAGTGGGCCAGGATCTCGTTGGCACGCGGGCTACCGGTGAGATCGGCGTGGCGACGAACAAGGTGCTGGATGCGGGCCTCGTCGCGGACGCTGAGGGGCCGCAGTTCGATCAGCTGTGGGTTATAGCGCTGCTCCAGGGTGCCGTCCTCGTCAAGGATGTAGGCAATACCGCCGGTCATGCCGGCCCCGAAGTTACGCCCGGTGTGTCCGAGGATCACGACCGTGCCGCCGGTCATATACTCGCAGCCGTGGTCGCCGATGCCCTCCACCACGGCGGTGACGCCTGAGTTGCGCACCGCGAAGCGTTCGCCGACCTGCCCGGCGACGTAGAGCTCGCCGCCGGTGGCTCCGTAGAGCAGGGTGTTGCCAGCAATCACATTCTCGTGCCAGGCAAAGCGGGCGGCCCGGCTGGGAGCGATGGTGATCAGGCCGCCAGCCATGCCCTTGCCGACATAGTCGTTGGCCTCGCCGATCAGGCTCAGCTCGACGCCGGGGGCGTTGAAGACGCCGAAGCTCTGACCTGCGCTGCCCTGGAAGTTGATCTTAATCGTACCGGCGGGCAAACCCTTGTCACCGTAGATCTGGCCGATGGTGCCGCTGAGCCGTGCGCCCACCGAGCGGTCACGGTTGCGGATGCTATAGCTGACCTCGACGGGGCCGCGAGCTGAGAGCGCGCTCTTGGTGTCGTGGATCAGCCGGTCGTGCAGACCCTCCTCGGTGGGCAACTGGTTGGGCTTGCCGCCGTGGCGAATGGCGTTGCCGGTGATCATGCGTGCCGCACCGAGCACGGGCGTCAGATCAAGCATGTCGGCACTGTCCACACCCGTCTGCTTCTGGCGCAGCAGGTCAGCCCGACCGACGGCCTCGTCGAGCGAGCGGAGGCCGAGGGAGGCCAGGATCTCGCGCACCTCCTGGGCCATATAGCGGAAGAAGGACATCACCATCTCGGGCTTGCCGGGGAACTTGGCGCGCAGGTCGCCGCGCTGGGTAGCGATGCCCACGGGACAGGTGTTATTGTGGCAGGCGCGGGCCATAATACAGCCCTCGGCCACCAGGGCGGCCGTGCCGAAGGAGAACTCGTCGGCACCGAGCAGGGCGGCAATCACCACATCGCGGCCGGTCTTCAGGCCACCGTCGGCGCGTAGGCGCACGCGGGCGCGCAGCCCGTTGAGCACCAGGGTCTGCTGGGTTTCGGCGAGGCCCAGCTCCCAGGGAATACCGACGTTCTTAATGCTGCTGAGGGGAGCCGCGCCGGTGCCGCCGTTATAGCCGCTGATCAAGATCACGTCGGCGTAGCCCTTGGCCACACCGGCGGCGATGGTGCCGACGCCAGAGGTGGCGACGAGCTTCACCGAGACGCGGGCGGTGGGGTTGACCTGCTTGAGATCGTAGATCAGTTGGGCGAGATCCTCGATGCTGTAGATGTCGTGGTGGGGCGGCGGCGAGATCAGAGCGACGCCGGGTACCGTGTGGCGGATGCGGGCGATCTCATCATTCACCTTATGACCGGGGAGCTGGCCGCCCTCGCCGGGCTTGGCCCCCTGAGCCATCTTGATCTGGAGTTCGGCGGCGCTCGCCAGGTAGGCCGGGGTCACGCCGAAGCGACCAGAGGCCACCTGCTTGATCCGGCTGTTGCGCTCGTCCTTGAGGCGCTCGGCGGCCTCGCCGCCCTCGCCGCTATTCGACATCCCGCCCAGACGGTTCATGGCGATAGCCAGAGTCTCGTGCGACTCCGAACTGGTGGAGCCGTGGCTCATGGCCGCCGTGGAGAAACGAGCCACAATCGCATCAATCGGCTCAACCTCAGCGAGCGGGATGGGCGTGCCGGAGTTGAGGAACTCCAGCAGGTCACGCGGCTCGGTGGGCGAGCGACCGTTCACGAGGTCGGCGTAACGGTGGTAGGCCGCATAACCCTCGGTTGAGGGCGTGGCGCTGCTGCTGTCACCGTTGAGCGCCTGATGGCTATGGGCAGCCTTCTGGAGGGCGTTAATCACAGGTGGGCTAAAGGCGTGCTGCTCACCGTCCTTCTTGTACTTGTAGAAACCGACGTGCGGCAGAGCGGAGGACTCAACATCCTCTTCGTCGGCAGGGAAGGCGCGGGCGTGGCGAGCCAGCACATCGGCCTCCAGCTTAGCAAACGAGATGCCGCCGATGCGCGTGGGCGTACCGACGAAGCACTGGGTTACCAACTCCGGGTCGAGGCCAACCGCCTCGAAGATCTGCGCACCGCAGTAGCTATCGAGGGAGGCGATGCCCATCTTCGACATGGTTTTGAGCAGGCCCTTCTCCAGAGCATGGATGAAGTGTACCTCGGCCTCATCAGCCAGCGTGAGCGCACGCGGGTTGCCATTAAGGACACCCTCGCGCTGAGCGGTGCGCTCCTTGAGCGCGTCGCGGTCGCGGGCAATCTGCTGGACGCTGGCCAGGGCCAGGTAGGGATTAATCGCCTCGGCACCATAGCCTGCCAGACATGCGAGGTGGTGAACCTCGCGCAGTTCACCGGTTTCAGCCAGCAGACTGATGCGCGAGCGCAGGCCAGTACGGATCAGGTGATGGTGGACAGAGGCCACCGCAAGCAGCGCGGGGATCGGCGCGTGGTCGGCGTCCACACCTTTATCGCTGACGATCACGATGGCCGCACCGCCGCGCACGGCGGCCTCAGCATCGGCGCAGAGCCGGGTGATCTCGGCGGGCAGGCTTGCCTTCGCCACCGGCATCAGCGACGAGATCGTCACACTGCGCAGGAGCGGGTCGGCCACCTGGCGCAAGGCGGCGATCTGGGCGTCGGTAAGGATGGGCGAGGTAAGCTGGAGCAGATGGGCGTGGGAAGGAGTCTCGACCAGAATATTTTGGCGCGTGCCGACAGCCACGCTCAGCGACATCACCAACTCCTCGCGGAGCGAGTCGATGGGCGGATTAGTCACCTCAGCGAAGCGCTGTTTGAAGAACTGGAAGAGCGGGCGGCCCAGTTCCAACTGCGAGAGGACAGCAGTTGGCGTATCGTCGCCCATCGAACCCACGGGCTCGTGGCCGCTGCTGAGCATGGGCCGCAGCACCACGTTCAGTTCCTCGGAGGTGTAGCCGAAGGCCATCTGGAGCGATTGCAGATTATCGATTGTCGATGGCAGATTGTTCTCATCCTCTGCAATCGGCAACGTGTAATCGTCAATCTGCTGCATGTGCTGGCTCAGCCAGAGACCGTAGGGCTGGCGGGCGGCGAGGCTGGTCTTAATGTCCTCGTTCGTGTAGATCTGGCCGGTGGTCGTATCCACGGCGATCATCTGGCCGGGGCCAAGTTTACCCTTGTGGGCGATGCGCGACTCGTCGATGGCGACAGTGCCCACCTCCGAACCGGAAATCACCAGGCCATCGTTGGTGACAAGATAGCGGGCCGGGCGCAGACCGTTGCGGTCGAGGGTCGTACCGACCACACGGCCATCGCTGAAGGTCAGGGCGGCGGGGCCGTCCCACGGCTCCATGAGGCAGGCGTGGTACTGGTAGAAGGCGCGCAGGGCCGGGCTGAGGTCGGAGATCTTCTCCCATGCCTCGGGGACGAGCATCGTCATCGCGTGACGAATGTCGCGACCGGCGATGACCAGCAATTCCAGGGCGTTATCGAGCTGAGTCGAGTCGCTGCCATTGGTATCGAGAACCGGCGTCAGCAGGGCCGAGGCATCGGGGCTATCGGGCAGGAAACCATCGGGCAGACCGAGGGATGCCTCGCGGGCACGCATCCAATTGGCGTTGCCTTGAACCGTATTGATCTCGCCATTGTGCGAGAGCATACGGAAGGGCTGGGCGCGCTCCCAGGTCGGGAAGGTGTTTGTCGAGTAGCGCTGGTGGTAGACGGCGAGAGCGGTACTGACGATGGGGTCACGCAGGTCGGGGTAAAAATTAGCCAGGTGATTGCCGAGCAGCAGGCCCTTATAGACAACGGTATGACAGGAGAGGGAGGGCACATAGGCGGAGATACCCTGCGCGATGAAGGAAGCCTCCATCTGCTTGCGGGCGAGGAACAGGTTCCGCTCACAGAAGGTAGCTGGGCCGCCGTAGGGCCGCTCGATGATCGCCTGGCGGATGTGCGGCATCGCCTTGAGGGCACGCTCACCGAGGGCGTCGGGGTTCACCGGCACGTCGCGCCAGGCGAGGAGCGTGAAGCCACGCTCCTCCAGAGCCTGGGCGACGATGGTACACGCCGCATCGCGCTGGGCCGCGTCCTGGGGCAGAAAAAACATCCCGAGGGCAAGCCGATCCGGACTGATCGTACGACCCTGGGCCGCAAGTTCACGCAGCAGCAGTTCACGCGGCAACTGCAGAAGGACACCGGCCCCGTCACCCGTCTTCGCATCATCGGCCACAGCCCCACGGTGTTCGAGGTTGCAGAGCGCCTCAAGGGCCATCGTTAGGATGCTATGATCGGCGACACCGCTGATTTGGGCAACAAAGCCGATCCCGCAGGCATCGTGCTCAAAGCGGGGGTCATAAAGACCGTGGACATCTCGCTCAGGAAGGTGCATCGCTGTTACCCTTACAACTGCTAAAGAACGCACAAACGCCCGCCGCGTCCTCGAAGTCGTTGAGGAAAGGGGCGAGCATCATTGTCGCGTCATTTGGGACGCCGCACAATCTGCGGCAGATAGCGAAATGCCCTCCGGTGCGCGCCACCACACGAGAGGGGGCTTGCCGGAACACATCGCGGGAGCTACCGACGGTGCCGTGGGGACCAAAGAGTGCCGTTGGGCTGCGCGATCCGGCTGCGAAACGCGCCCAACACAAAGGACGGGAACTCAGATCATCGGGTTCTCGTCAGGGCATCTTCGCGCTGGGGCAAAGGGATTAAATACCGGCCAAGTGCTAGGCCGCACTATACTAGGTTGTTTGTCATATGTCAAGCGCAGTTGGGCAAGATTCAGGGCATATGCCCTGCAGGGGGTGAGGGCTGAGCGGCGGCACGGGGGTATTACACGTATAATCTCCTCACACCTACCTGGAGATCATAACCTTGGATCTGACCCTCACCCCGCAGTGGATGATCGAGCTTGAGGGTGACAGCCCGGTGGCCTGCTTCGCCGCCGAGGAGCTGCGCCGCACGCTTCAGCGTATCGGCGCACCCGCCTTACCGGTGGTGGCTCGCGCCACTGGCCCGCGCATCGCCCTGCGCTACGGACTTGGCGGCGACGGGTTCCTGCGCGCCCCTGACCGGGACGGGCTGCTGCTGCGCGGCGACGGCCCACGCGGTCTGCTCTACGCCGTCTATGATCTGCTAGAGGCGCTGGGCTGCCGCTGGGTGGCCCCTGGCCCCGACGGCGAGCGCCTACCGCGCCACGAGCGGGTAACGCTCCCCACCGCCGGTCTCGCCGACCGCCCGGCTCTGGCTGGACGTGGCCTGGTCATTGGCCACGACCATTTTCTGGCTGAGGCCGAGTCCTGGGTGGCGTGGGCTGCCCGTAGCCGCCTCAGTACGATCTTTGTCCACACGATTGGGCGTGGCCCAGCCCTGGGAGCCTGCCGTCTGAGCAGTTGGCGTGATCGTCGCCGCGCCCTCGTGCCGCGCATCGCTGAGCGCGGCCTGGATCTGGAACTGGGCGGGCATCACCTGAGCGACCTCGTGCCGCGCAGGCTCTTTCGTGACAGGCCGGAGTTGTTTCGCTTCGACGGCACTCGCCATACGCCCGACCGGAACTTTTGCCCTAGCCACCCGGCGACTCAGGCGACGCTGCGGGTCAACGGCGCGGCCTTCTTTACGGCATATCCCGAGGCCCAGGTCTACCACCTTTGGCCTGACGACCTGCTAGGCGGCGGGTGGTGCGCCTGCCCGCTGTGCGCCGGTCTCTTGGCGGCGGATCAGGCTCTGCTTGCTACCAACACCCTGGCCGAGGTGTTGGCCGAGCTGCGCCCCGACGCCCGCGTGAGCTACCTGGCCTACCACGACACCGAGTCCGCCCCACGTGTTCTCGCGCCGCACCCCCAGGTCGAGCTGATCTTCGCCCCGCGCCCGCGCTCCTACGCCCATGGGATCGGCGCGCCAGCCAATCCGATCAACGCTGTGTACGCCGCACGTCTGGCGGAGAATATCGCTCTGTTTGAACGTGAGGAACCTGCGCGTGGCTCGCCCTCCGTCTTCGAGTATTACCTCGACGGCATCCTGTTCAAGTCGTCTGTCCCGCCGCTACCCGAGGTGATCGCTGCTGACATGGTTCAGTACCGTGACGCGGGGGTGCGCTGTGTCCGCGCCCTGCTAACTGGCGACCGCCCGTGGCTGTTCGCGCCGCTAAACGCCTACCTCTTCGCCCGGCTGGCCTGGGCACCCGCGCAGTGTGCGGAGGATCTGCTGGGTAATTACGCCGCCGCCCGCGCCCCGCGTGCCCCTGAGTCCCTGGCTCGCGCCTACCAGGCTCTGGGGGCGGCATGGCACCCGGCCCTCGACCGCACCCCCGCCGATGCCGCGTTGCGCCGTGACTTCCCCACCAGTCGCGATGTGGTGACCGCGCCACCCTTGGACGTGCTCGACTACATGGCCGCGCCACGCCCTCACAGCGAGCGCCGCCTTGAGCAATTGCGTGCGTCCGAGGACTGGATCGCCCTCGGGCGCACAGCCTGGGATGCGGTCATCGCCAGCGCCTTCGCCGATGGGCCGTCCCTGGCTGCCGAGCGCGCCGAGTGGGAACTGGCCGCCAGCCTGCTGCATTTTCTGGTTATACGCCAACAACTCTACGTGCTGGCTGATCGTGAGGCGACAGCCCCTGTTTTGCGCGATGCCCTGGGCGAAGCGCAGACCGCCCTCGATGCGCTGATTGTCTGGGCCAGGGCCAACGTGCCGCCCCGCGCCCGCGCCGGTCACCTCCTGCTGCGCGGGATCTTCCAGTTCCATCTCGACCACCTCGCCGACCGTCAGCTTGTTCTGCCCTGGCAGCGGGCCGCCCTGCGCGCCCGCCGCGCCGCCGATGCCCGCGCCCTCCTGGCCGACCCGCGCCTTGTCTGGGAGTTGCTGCGCACGCGGCGCTAACAGCGCGTTCTAGCGATATGCCGTACAATACGATTAAATAAGGGATCTTATCGTAAGACAAGGTTTCAGGATTGGCACATGTACTTTACCGTTCTGTGCGACCCTCACCCCCTGCCCCTCTCCCTCACGGGGAGAGGGGAGATTCCGCAGCAGG
>CAIRFY010000663.1 GCA_903877945.1 uncultured Oscillochloris sp.
GCGGTGAGTTCCGTCACGCGCCCACCGCCGCTGGCCGCGATGCGCTCGCCGAACTGGATGGGCCGCCGGTAGAAGCCCTTGCTGTAAGCCAACCGGCGCTCGCGTAGCAGCGGCCCGAGTACGCCGTAGACCAAGCGCGGGTGGAAGTTCCTGATATCGGTGTCGCACCAGATAATGATCTCGCCGCTCAGCACGTAGAGGCTCTTCCACAGCGCCTCGCCCCCCAGCCCCCTCTCCCTGAGCGGGAGAGGGGGTGTATTCCTCGTCAGGAAGCGGCTCCCCTTGAGGGAGAGGGGCTGGGGGTGAGGGTCGGAGGGCGACTTTGCAAGATACTGCTGGCAAACCCCCTGGTACTAATACTTTCGGAGTAGTGACCATGGCGCTACAATGCAGAGCCGCTAATCCGATTGGGTGATGGTTTTTGCGTTTGCCAGCAGTATCTTTGCAACAGCCCTGCTTCCATCCTGCGTTGACTCTGCTCTGCCTTTGCCCTGTGCTACAATGGTTCGCAAACGATGGGCCAGTGTACTGGCTTACTTAGTGGATCCTATGCTGGAGCCTACCCTATGGATAGAGCGAAAGTAGATGCTACGACGACCCTCATAGAGCGTACGCGCTATCTGCTCAACCAGAACCGTGTGGAAGCCGGCAGCTTTAGTTACACGCGCCCTGCGCCTTCGACCTACGAGCATCAGTGGCTATGGGACTCGTGCTTTCATGCGATTATATACCGCTGGTTCGATCTGCACATGGCCAGCGAGGAACTGCTGAGCGTAGTGCAGCATCAGGTGCGAGAGGGACCCGATACGGGCATGATCCCTCATATGACCTATTGGCAGGGCGGGGGCGAGGCGCTTTGGGGCCGCGCTGAGAGAAGTATTATCACCCAGCCTCCCCTGGTAGGTGTCGCCGCGTGGATGGTGTATGGGCATGGGGGCGACCGCACACTGCTTGCAGAGCTGTACGAGCCGCTTTGCGCCTATCACGACTGGTTTGATCGTCGGCGTGACCCTGATCGCGATCATCTTGTCTCTCTGATCCATCCCTGGGAGTCTGGCTGGGACGCAGCCCCGCGCTGGGATGATCAACTGGGTCTCACGCACCCGTCAGACGCCGATTCGCGCCAGGCTCGGCTGGATCTGGTGGCCGTCATCAGGCAGTTCGACTGCGATGCGGCGGCCCTCGGCGAGGCAGGGTACTTTCATGTCGAGGCGGTAGATTTCAACGCGATCCGGGCTGCTGACCTAGAGGCGCTGGCACGGATCGCGGCGATGCTTGGCTACAACGCCGAGGCCCGCAGTTGGGAGGGCCGAGCCGAGTCTGTACGCCAGGCCGTCCGTAATCGGCTCCTCCGGCCCCAGCCCTGCGATCTCGCGGGCATCGATGAACGGCCGCTCCTGCATCTGAGTGCAGCGCCTTTTGTCGCGCTGTTCGGCGGCTGTGCTGACGATGCGCAGGCTGCGGCCTTACATGATACCCTGCGTCACACCTCGTTCTGGACGCCGTTTCCCATCGCGACGACGCCGACGACGGATGCCGCCTTTGACCCGGACCACTACTGGCGTGGCAACGTCTGGCTCAATGTCAACTGGCTGATCGTCCAGGGTCTGCGCCGCTACGGCTTCAGCGAGACAGCCAGGGTGCTCACCGAGTGCTCAATCCAGCTCGCCTCACAATTTGACTTTTGGGAATACTACAACCCACTGTCTGGTCAAGGCTATGGCTCATTCCCTCACAGCTGGTCGGGATTGATCCTCGACCTGGCCTTGGATAGTTAGCGCCATGCGATGCTCCAGTAATAGCGCGGCAGCGCTGCGGGCGGCTCTAGGGCCATGTCGTCGGGTAGGCGCTCCAGCACCCAGGCAACAAGCGAGTCCTGGCCGAGGTCGCGTGCAGCCTCCACGAGTGCGTGAAGAACATTGACACGCTGGTTATCGTGAAGGTAGCTGGCGCGCTCTGCTGCGGGCAATTCCTGGACGACATTGAGCAGCCAGTCAGCCGCGTCGTGATAGGCCTGTAGGCTGCCCATCTTATCGTCCGCGACGCGCCGCAGGCTGCCAAGGTTGTAGCGTAGGCCCCAGCCGTGATCGTGATCCTGGACGTTGAAGGCCAGTGCCTCCTCGATGTCGCGGATGGCTGCGGCTACGTTGCCACGCTGCGCCCGCAGGAGCGCCATATATACAAGGCCTCGGATAATGTTCGAGGTTTCCTGCACCAGCTGCGATAGCCTGAGCCCTTCGGCGGCGTGGGAAAGCCCGCGCGCCGTGTCGCCCCGTAGTCCATAGAGGCGGGCGATGTTCAGATGGACGTGGCCCTCCTCGAAGAGCTTGCCGATCTGTCGGCTGAGCTGGAGTGCGCGCTGATAGTACTCCATTGCCTTCGCCTCATCACCGCCGAGCAAGAGATAGGTGCTGCCCAGGTTGGTGTAGTCCGACGCCTCATGAGACTTGTTCCCCGTCTGATGATCCAGGCGGGCCGCCTCATCGAGATACCTGACACTTTGCTGGAAGTCGCCTGTGACGCGGTAGTGGATGCCCAGGTGACGGTAGACCAACGCTAGGCCGGGGCTGTCCTGAATGCTTGTAAGGTGGTTCACGGCCTTCTCCAGGTGAGTTTTTGTGAGATCTTGTCGCCCGATCTTGTGATAGGCAAACGCGATATGTACAAGGCTGTGGGCGAGATGCTCGATGCGATTCGCCTGCTCGTTGATTGTAATTGCTTCCGTGAGGAGGCCGATGGCGTTACGCGGACGATTGGACTCGATGTAGCAATAGCCCAGGTCATCGAGGATGTCGGCGCGCTTCGAAAGATCGCCAGCCTGCGAGGCATAGCGGAGCGCCTGCTGCATGTACGCTTCAGCCTGGAAGAATGTGCCGGCAGACGTCTCCAAGCGACCGAAATAGTGCCAGAAATCGGCCTGCTCCGCAGCGGTGAGGTCGAGCCCAGGGATGCTTGCGCTCGCCGTGCGAAGCCACTGACAGGCAGCACGATAATCGTACACCTGCTCGGCCCACACTGCGGCTCGCCACCCGTAGTGATAGCTTTTCGCAGCATTCTTGGCCAGAGAATAGTGGCGTGCGAGTACCGCTGTCATATCGCCGAGGTGATCGGCGTAGAGCCGTTCGATGCATTCACCAATCTTCTGGTGCAGCCTGCGGCGCTGCGGGATCTGGAGGCGCTCGTAGAGGTGCGTTCGCATCAAAGAGTGGCGGAACTCGAACAGACAGAGGGGATGATTGTGCGCCAGCAATCGCTCATCCTTGAAGCTAACGATATCATACTTGCGTGCCAGCGTGTTGAGCAGGCTGTCGATGATCTGATCTATCTCTACCTGTTGCACGCTTGCCACTACCTCCGCCGTAAAGTCTTCGCCCTCGACGCTGGCGCAGCTTAGCAGATCGTAAAGGCTCTTCTCAAGGCGCGAGAGTCGCTGGTCGAGAACGGCGAGAATGCTGCCCGGCAGGCTCTGCGGCCCCTGAATAGACTCGCCCAAGACCCATGTCCCGTCGGAGATCTGCCTGACCAGATTCCGCTCACACAGATCGTTCAGCGTCTCGCTAATAAAAAACGCGTTGCCCTCGGTGCGCGCGTGGAGCCAGCGCACGAAGGCCGCCGGGAAGCGGTTGATGGGGTAGCGTTGGGCGATCCACGCCTTGACCTGGTTCTCCGTGAGCCAGCCAAGGGGCAGCCGATGGCATAGATTGTAGCGGAGGAGCTCTCGCTCTACGCGGCGCACCGGGTGTTCAGGCTCTGCGGAGATGATCTCATCGGGGCGATACGTACCGATCACGCAGATCCGCTGGTTTTTCCAGCTCCGTGCGAGATGAAAGAGGAACTCCGCTGTTGACTCATCACTCCAATGCAGATCCTCGATGATGAGTACAAGGGGTGCAGCATTGCTCACGCGAAATAGCAGGTGGCAAAAATCCTGAAAGAGCGCCGTGCGCCCAGCGGCCGCCCGCTCCCCTGGCGACTGACCCTGCGCCGCCTCCCGCCTCGCACTGGACATCTTCCCGATGACCTGGATCGCCTTCAGCCCTACACCTACGGGGCCTAGGAAGAGGCCAATTACGTCAGGGCCTACCTCAGATAGGAACTCCACCAGGACATCAGAAGCCTTTCGCTTCGCTACCGCTGGATGCTCGCTATCGTCATCGCTGCGGAAGAGCTGTGCCGCGATCTCCCGTAGGGGGAGCAGAGGATCTGCCTGACCAAACTGGGCGTTGCAGTAGCCCGTAGCCGTGAGGATATTAGGGAATCGCTCGTTTGTATGCCGAATCACCTCCTGAAGTAGACTGCTCTTGCCGATCCCCGCCTCACCGACGACAAACACCATTCTGGGGTTGCCTTCGACAGCCTGGGCAATGTGCTGATTAAGCCACTGGATCTCTGTGTCTCGTCCTACGATGATTGGCGTTGACATTGAGTACACCTCTTTGGCATTTCAATCCCGCTACCTCATTCTAACACCCCAGAGTGCTGCCAGCCCGCCCCGCCGGGCCACGCTGCGCTATACTCTGGGCTGGCTGGAGCGACAGCGACGACCCGGAGGAGCATATGCAAGACACGTTCGACATCTTGTTCGACCCGGTGAGGATCGGCCCAGTCACGGCACCGAATTGTTTCTACCAGGTGCCGCACCGCAATGGCTTGGGCTACCATATGCCGCAAAGTCTGGCGGCCAACGCGGCGCGGAAGGGCGTCACGCGGCGGTTCAGGCCGAGCCCCGCCTGGATATGCAGCGTGATCGCCGTATCGCCATCGCTATCGCCATGGGCGGTGAGGGTCAC
>CAIRFY010000664.1 GCA_903877945.1 uncultured Oscillochloris sp.
CCCCTGCCCCTCTCCCTCACGGGGAGAGGGGCAGGGGGTGGGGGACACGGTCGTAGCCCGCCCGTTCACGGGCCGGGTACGCAGTTTGAGGAGCCTATCAATGGCATCGATCTTCACACGGATTGTCAACGGCGAAATCCCGGCGGCCACGGTGTACGAGGATGCGCAGACCCTGGCCTTTCTCGATGTGAACCCGGCTTCGCGGGGGCACACGCTGGTGATCTGTAAGCAAGATTTACCAACCTTACTCGATCTGCCGCCCGATCTGCTGGCTGCAGTGGCACGCTCAGTACAGGTGGTGGCTCGTGCGATCATGGTCGCCCTGCACCCTGATGGAGTGACGATTGTGCAGAACAACGGTACGGCATCGGGGCAGACCGTGCCGCACTACCACGTCCACATTATCCCGCGCTGGGAGGGCGACCACGCCCTGAGCCACTGGAAACCCGGCACGATCACACCTGATGAACTGCGTGAGCTTGCCGTAACAATCAGCGCCCGTATGGGCACGAAGGATGTCGCATGAGTAACCCGAAGCAGCGTGGCAAGTCGAAGTATGTCGGGGAGAACCGTCACCCGATCTCCCTGTCGCGCCCTGATGCGGGGGATGACTCGCGTACGGAGGAAGATCGAGACGCGCCGCCCTCCGCCTCGGAGACCCCGACCGGGGCCAACCGCGCTCGCCGCATCGGTATCCAGGTCGGCCAGGCACAACTAGGCGCGATCCTGGCCCTCGGGGCCGTCTTGGTCATGGTGCTGGTGATCGTGATGCTCTGGGCCAAGGGTATCCAGCAGCCGTCGCCCCTACAAGAAGCCGCCGCCCCAACCCCTACAACCGCCCCCACGCCCGCGCCAACGGAGGATAGGAGCCAGGTGCTGCTGGGCGAGGCGCTGCCGGTCGATCAGCAACCCCAGCCGGTTCAGCAGGCTGTTCCCACCGCCGCCATCCCGACAGTGAGCGTTGCGCCGAGCGCCGCTCCGGTGGCGAGCGCCGCATTTCGCGACTTCTACGAGGCCCACGGCGGCCTCAACGTTCTGGGTGCCCCGCTCAGCGAGGTACTCACGGTGAACGGTCGCGAGATCCAGTGGTTCGAGCGTGCCCGCATCGAGCGCTGGCCGGAGTACGCCGGTACTCCCTACGAGATCCAGCTTGGACGGCTGGGCGTGGAGTACACCGCTGGGCGTCCGTTCTCGATCCAACAATTCTTTGTGAGCCAACCTGAGTTGCGCTTCTTCGCGGAGACGGGCCACGCCCTTGGTGGAGCCTTCCTGACCTTCTGGGAACAGAATGGCGGGGTGGATGTCTTCGGCCTGCCAATTAGCGAGGAGTTCGACGAGGTATTGCCCGATGGGAAGGCGTACCGAGTACAGTACTTTGAGCGAGCGAGGCTGGAGCTTCACCCCGAGGCGGGAGGTACGCCCTACGAGGTGCAGGCCGGTCTGCTGGGTACCGCCCTCTACCGCAACGAGAATCGCCCCACGACGATCCAGCCGGTGCCTACGGCGGTGCCGTTACCGTAGGGGCGGCCAACTTCTATGGACGACGCGCAGATCTTCATCAATGCGGCATATCAGTCCGGCTACGGTGCGGCGGCGGCGGCGGCGGCCTTGGCGTGGGCGCGGAATCGCCTGAGCACCGGGGGAACGACTCCGTCCCGCCTCTATGTTTTTCGCGGGGCCAGCAACAGTGGCGATGGTGTCGGGCATGCATCAATCTCGCCCACGCGCCCACGGGTGCTCCTGGCCTTCACCAGCGCCGATGCGGCCCTGAGCTTCGCCCAGGCCAGCGGGCTTGGCTCCGCCCCACGGCTGGCCGCTATGGGCCTGGGGCAACTCCTCACGGTACTCATCCAGCGTCCGATGATCAGTGCGCTGCTGGTGGCAGATGATAGTGATAGCCCGCTCCAGGCGGGCTTACCTGTCGGGTTACGTATCGAGCGCACCGCGCTGCTCGATCAATTGCAGATTGCAGATTGCAGATTGTAGATTGGGGGCTGCGTATCGTCAATAATACCTGTGGGGTGCCTCACGAGTCGCCTCCTCAACCGTATCATCATTTGTATCTACAATCTACAATCTACAATCTGTAATCTACAATCTGGAGGGGTGCTATGGGGAGCCGGTTCGATGAGTTGCGGATCTTTGCGGGGAACGGAAACACCGCCCTCGCCCAGGCGATATGCAATCGTGTCAATGTGCCGCTCGGCGATGCGACGATTGTAAAGTTCAGCAATGAGAATATTTTTATCAAACTAAACGAGAGCGTGCGCGAAAAGGACGTATTTGTGGTGCAGTCGCTCTCGACACCGAACCTGAGTGATCGGATTATGGAATTGCTGATCATGATGGACGCCTGCAAGCGATCCTCAGCCGGGCGGATCACGGCGGTGATCCCGTACTACGCCTACGGTCGCACCGACAAGCGGGATCAGCCGCGTGTGCCGATTACCGCCCGTCTGCTGGCCGATATGATCCAAGTTGCCGGTGCCCACCAGGTACTCACGATTGACCTGCACGCCGGTCAGATCCAGGGGTTTTTCAACATCCCTACCGACGAACTGACCGCGATGCACCTGCTGGTGCGCTACTTCGTCGATAAGGGTTGGGACGATATGATCGTTGTCTCGCCTGATGTCGGCTTCGCTAAGCGGGCGCGCAACTTTGCTGAGGCTCTCGGCGCACCCCTGGCCATCGCCGAGAAGCGCCGCGTGCAGCACTTTGGCCGCAGCGACGGCGGTAGCCTGACCTCGCCCGAGATCCTGAACCTGATCGGCGACGTGGCTGGTAAACGCTGTATCTTGGTCGATGACGAAATCGCCACCGGCGGGTCGATGCTTGAGGTGATCGGGCTGCTTGAGCGCGAGGGCGCCCGCGAGATTTACGCCAGTTGCGTCCACGCGGTGTTGGCGGGCAACGCTGTCGAACGCCTGCGCAATAGCTCCCTTAAAGAACTCGTCACCACCGATACCCTGCCCCTGCCACCCGAGAAGCGCTGGCCTGGGCTGACGGTACTCAGTGTGAGCCACCTGATCGCCGAGGTGATCCAGCGCATCCACAGCGGTGTCTCGGTAGATCCGATCTTCCAGCAACGCAACCACCCGGCGCTGGGTTAAGATCAGGTTTCAGATTGCAGATTTTAGATTGCAGATTTTAGATTGCAGATGTGTCGTAACAGGACGCGCTGCATGTGTCTAAACTGTCAAGTATCCGCGAACTTTGTCTAAGTTCAATACTTTTCACGCAATAGACAAGGTTTCAGGTGTCAGCTTTACAGTTCGTAGCGCGGGCTTCCCGTCTGCGGTGGTGTTCCTGACCGCCTGGAAGGCGGCGCTACGTTCAGCGAAGAATCCCGGCCGGGATTCTTCGCTTCGCTCTGCGTGACAGCGTTACTTTTGCGGTAGTGCCTTTTCACATAACGAATCCACCGCTGCTCAATCCCTCACACCCCCAGACCCCTCTTCCTGAACGGGAGAGGAGTCTGGGGGTGAGGGCTGCGTTAGCGACTCAGCAGTGGGAAATAGACCTGAGATCGGATCTGATCGACAAGTGAGAGCCGTACCGCTATATCTTTGGAGATCGTGCCCGATGTGATACGAACACTGCCGGTTGCCACGTTTCCGGGGGTACTCATGCCAGCGGCGTCCGTGGTCAATGTCATCTGGAGGGTGGAGGGCGTTGTCCCGCTACTTGGGGCCAGGGCGATCCACGCCCCGCCCGTGATCACCTGCGCTGACCAGGGCATTCCGCCCCCTAGTGTGTCGCTGACCGACAGGTTTATGATGCGCTGCTGTCCCGTCACCGTGATAAAGCTAACGCCATCGATCAGTTTGAGATCGGGCATCTGGTACAGCCCGGTGTGATTCGCGTTGCCATGGAACTGCGCCCACGGCAACGCCGTGGCACTGGCCAACGCTGTGAGATCGCGTCGGAAGATCGCGCCCTTGCTGAAATTTGCCTGGTAGCCGGAGGCAGCAAAAACCTCAAGTTTCCCATCGCCATCTACATCGGCGACAGCCGCCTGGCTGGCGACAGGCAGGCCCATGCGGATCAGCAGCACATCATCACGCCACAGGCCAGTGCCGCTGAGCGCCCGCATCTCAAAGTCAGAATTACCGACAAGGATCTCGGCTTTACCGTCGCCGTTCAGATCAGCCAGGGTTACTGGCCCCGTATTGGCACCCGCATGCGAGATGGCCCCGGTCATGGCGACGGGGAATCCGGGAAGCAGATTCATGTTGAGATCGAAGGCAAAAATGCTGCGCTGGTTCGGCGTCCCCGCGACTCGGTCAGAGGTGGTGACGACGATCTCTGGCGCGCTGTCTCCGGTAATATCGCCAATAGCGGGGGCGAAAAAGACCTCTGTGCCAATGTTGTAGCGCGCACGGATCGAGCCGTCACCGTTCCAGATCGTCACATAGAACGGCTGGGTCACATCGCCAAAGGTAGGATCCCAACCGTTGCCGGTGACGATTTCTTGCTTCCCATCGCCATTTACGTCGACGAGTACCGGGGAGGCGTCGTAGGTCTGACCAGGGACGAACTTCGGCCAGCCTGGCTTGAGTACGCCGGTGTTGCTATACACGGTCACCATGCCACAGGCGCGTGGGACGGGTTTGGTCAACGAGTTGTTCTTTGTGCAGGCCGCGAGCGCACCTGTCCAGCCGTAGGCGGGGGCCACGTGGTAATTTGAGGCCGATGTGACCACAATTTCCGGCAGACCATCGCCATCGACATCCCCGACCGCAGGTGTGCCCCAGGTGCTATCACCGAGGGTGATCAAGGCTCCGTTATGCCCAGAGATGCCCGGCGGAAAGAGGGGCGTGCCCGTAGCACCATTGATCGCGTAGATGTTTTCATCGTATGAGGCCACGAGTACATCCAGGCGGCCATCGCCATTCAGGTCGGCCAGAACCGGGGAGGCGAAAACACCGCCGGGGCCATTGTTGGTGGTCTGAGGGTTGGGCGCGGGGGTCAACTCCCACAACTTCTGTCCGCTCGCAGTGTACGCTACCACAATGCCCGGCTGCCCCGCGAAGCCTGCGGTGATCACAACCTCAACCTTCCCGTCGCCGTTAATGTCGCCGACAGCGGGAGCCGAGGCAATGAAGCGTCCCGTCGCCACCGTGACAGGCCAGCCGCTTATGGCTTGTCCATTCTCATAGAAGCCGTAGACGATACCTGCATTGGTGGGGATAAATACTTCCAACTTCCCATCGCCATTAATGTCAGCGAGGGTCGGCGAGGCGTACTGCGACCACCCGCTGAGTTGGTTCCAGGGTGTGTCGAGGGCTTGTGCATGTGCGACGAACGGAAGAATAGCCACGGCAACTGTCAGAACGGCGATCATCCTCATGAGTCGCCCATGAGCGACGATAATGGGGGCGCAAACCACGGTCATTCCTTTCACGGCACGCCAAGATTACTGCTGCGAGATTGTGCCATCTCATCGTATTATAGCAAATACTATCTAAAAAAGGTAAGAACCGCTTTCCAGAAAACCGAATTGTGACGCGGGGACGCGAGGACGCGAGGATGCGGCGCTTCGCGTCCTCGCGTTCGCCACGCGGGCGACTGAAGTCGCCGCTGGGGAGCCTACGGCTGGGCGTCGGCCTACGCCGACGCCGGAACCGCCCGCGCAGGCGGGCGGCCAGCCGTAGGCTCCCGTGGCGCGACGTCAGTCGCCCGCTCTGCGCCCCTCGCTGGGTGGGATCCCGTGATAGTCGCAGAGATGTGGGTAAAGATATGCCCTCACGGGGAGAGGGGGCTGGGGGGTGAGGGCTGACCAGCGGTAGATGATATGGTTCAGAAACGGCCATTCCCGCGTGACAGTTTGTAGCGTGGGCTTCCCGCCTGCGGTGGTATTCTTGACCGCCTGGAAGGCGGCGCTACGTTCACGCCACACTGTCAAAAAGTATTGGTCTTAGGGACGCTACTCAACCAATGTGCTGAGGGCGTTGTACATGGCCACGGCCGCATCATCCTGCTCATTGCACGGGTCAATCCCGGCGTGACCAAGGTAACGTCGGTACGCACCCTCAAGATCTATTCGCAGGCCAAGGTTATCGTAGGCGTGGAGCAGAATAGCAACCACATCATCGGCGGTTGGGTCAACTTCCAGTGCCCGACGGCAGAAGAGAACGCACTGCCGATCATTGCCCTGTTCCGAGGCATAGCTTGCCAGGCGCTCGGCGGCGATCACAAAGCTATTGGAGATCATTGTTCGGCGCTCGGTGCCCCAGTCACTTGCACGCGGGAGATCCCGCATATAGGGGCCATCGTAGAGCGAGATCACCTGGTGGTACAGCGCGATAGCCTCCGCAAGACCGTCGCGATCCTCGCGCTGGGTTGCCAGATCATACGTGCGTTCAAAGTGATCGGCATCGCACAGGTAGACCGCCGGGTTCAGGGCGCAGTGGTCACGGTCTACCACCAGAGCCTGCTGGGCGAACTCAGGCGACCCCAACTGGGTGAGCATCTGGCGCAGCGCGCCCAGGGTGCGCGAGAAGCTGGCAGCACTCACGGGGGCACCCCAGACGGCCTCTGCCAGATCTGCCCGGCTGGCACCCCGACGCCCGCAGTGGACGAGGTAGGCAAAGATTCCTTGCACCTTCCGACTACCGGCACGCCCACCCTCAGCTTGCGACCAGTCCTGCGACATCACCTCGCGGCTATGCACAAAGACCTGGAGATCGCCAAGGCAGCGCACGTAGATACCGCGAAACGGCTCCAGGGCAATGTTGAGACCACTCGTTTCCGACACAGATTGCAGGGCAGCACGGGCCTGAGCGCGGATTTCAGGGTTGGAGTCATCGAGCAAACGACGCAGGTAGGTCAGACCGCGTTCACCATAGGTCGCAAGCAGAAGAACGCCGGCTTGGCGGCGCACCGCCGAGTCGGCGTTGATCAGGAGTGGGAGGTAGAGCGCGGTCGGATTGCCCATTGCGCCGCCTAGAATATATCGCCGAGCCAGCTTGGCGATGAGGAGGATGCGAGCGAGTTGAAAAGGAGCAGCATCCCGCCCATGGCAGCCGTGATACGAAGGAGCGAAAGATCGCTTTTGGTGAACTCACCGCCAGTCTTATTGATCAGTTGGAGTACCCCGCGAACCTGGCCAAGGGCCACAAGGGGAACACAGAGCATCGAGCGCGTCTGAAAGCCGGTCTGCCGATCAAAGGTAGCCTCAAAGCGCGTATCCTCGTGTACATTAGGGATGAGCAGGGACTCACCGTGGCGTGCGACCCAGCCGGCGATACCGTGATCCAGTGACAACCGACGCTGGCTTAATTCATTCTGGAAGGGGCCGATCACCACATCAAAGACGAGCCGTTGATCCGTGGGGTCGAGCCGAAAGAGCGTTCCCGCTTCGACGGAGATTAAATCGCGGACAATCGTCATCAGCTTGACCAGAGCGTCTTGTGCGGTCAAGGCCATTGTGACGCTGCGGATCAGCGTGGAGATCGTTTGCATCTCGAACTCGTTACGGCGCTTCTCCTCCAGCGCGGTACTCAGCCGACCATACGCCCGAGCCTGGTCAATATAGCGTATCACAAGGGATTGCGCCTCGGGCGACAGGGTATCGTCTGTGGCACTAGGAGGGATTAAGCCGACAATTGCGGCAGTAGCGGCCTCAGCGCCTAGGTGATCAACATAGTCGGCCGCGATCAAGAGGAGATCATAGACGGGTGGCCCATCGACAGCGGGAATGGTAGCCATCACGGTAGCAACGACACCGCAGGATGAGAGAAAGCTACACAGACCACGCTCAGATCGACGACTAAACACGAGGGCGCGGAGTTCAGTTTTACTTGGCACATAGGAGTCAAGCCGAGATACGATGTTCTGGCGCAGTTCACTCTGCTGACCTAAGACTCGCTCAAGCGATTTTCGGGAGATATAGCCACAGCGAACTAAGATCTCACCCAATAAATCGTCTGGGTAATCCTGCTGCTGGAGGAGAAGCGTGGCGCTGATCTGCTCCTGTGTCACCAGACCCTCTGCGACGAGCAGCGAGCCGAGAAGAGGAACGACGGGTTTTTTAATAAGTTCTTCAGTAACTTTCTTAACAGGTTGCATGATATAATCTCCCACCGGCAACAATCATCGTACGACATACGAGTCAGGGGACGTGAGGCATCAGCGGGCTTGTTTTCCTCATCGTCATCTGGTTTATTATACATTACCACGCACACAGAGGGAACGAAGCGACATGCGAGGCCCGGGGCTGGTGCAATGTCGCCGGGCAGCCCTCACCCCCGGCCCCTCTCCCGCACGGGGAGAGGGGGCTGGGGGTGAGGGCCGGAGGCTGACGTTGCCACAGCCCTCCATGCGCTCCTACGTCCCATGGCGCACAAGAAAGTCTGTCATCACCGCAATGTACTCGGGGGAGCGGGTGAGCGCGGTAATATGGCCCTGGCTGTAGAATGTATGAACCTCGGCCTGGGGATAGCACGTGCGCAGGGCCGCACGCTCAGCGGCGGAGAACAGCGGGTCATTCGCCGTCTCAAGCAGCAAGGTTGGGCCGCACCAGCGAGGAACTGTCTGGTGCTGAAGACTCTGCCGATCCATGTCGATCATCACCCGCACCCGGTTCACAAACTCGGGTACCGTGAGGGCCGCAACTACACCCTTAAAGTAATGCTGCCAGAAGCTGTGAGCTGGCGTGTCGCCCCTCAGGAGATTGCGCAGCACAAGAGCGATTGCTGCATGGAAGCCCAGGCGCGGCATGCGTGCGATGACCGCAATGGCAATCCCCAGAGCGATGGCACGATCCCGCCGGGCAACCCCGGTGTCACCGATCAGCAGGCTGGCCACTCGGCTGGCGTGGCGGGCGACAAGGTGCTGAGCTACCAGACCGCTGTAGGACGCCCCGATCACATGGATCGACCCGGCGGTCTCAGCTTCAAGCAGACCATCGATCCCGGCGAGGAGTTGTGCCAGTGAGCCAACATCGGCGGGGTAACTGGGGGCGATCACCCGGTGGCTCCGCTCAAAGGCGATGATATACGGGAACGCCATCTCGGCAATCCCTGGCGCTCCCGGCAGCAGCAGCAGGGTGTCGAGGCCGTGTCCGCCGACGACATAGCTCCAGGTGATGTCGGCAAAGGTGGAGCGGATCAGTCGGTGCGTTGAGCGGAAGGCCGATAGTTGTGAGTCGAGATCAAGACGCATGATGGAATCTAAATCAGGGCGAGAGATATTCATACTGCGTCACCTGCAAATGAAGGATTGACAAGGCAGAATCGTACATCAATGATACCTGAGAAAACGTCAACGCGCCCATACGATCATGACGAGTGATCCAATCGCGGGCGACGAGCATTGCATGCCTGAGGATCGCCGCATTGTCATGAGTCGCACATCGTCCCCGCTGCCTATCGCAATCCGTGGTATTCTTGCCTTCGACATGGTTCAGAACAGCTTTACAGTTTGGCGAGGACGCGAGGACGTGAGGACGCGATAGCATCGCTTCGTCGCATCCTCGCCTCGTCGCAGAACTGTCACGCTGAAACCTGGCACCTGAACCTTGCCTTCTGTCATTTGTAGGGCGTGTTTCAATCTCGTGCGATAGTTCGGCGAGGAGGCGAGGAGGCAACGAGGCGATGGAGTCGCATCCTCACGTCATCGCAAGACTGTCACGCTGAAAGTGTCTATTTCGGAGATACCGCATGCGGCGTATCGCCATTATCTATAACCCTTTCTCTGAGTCGTCGATCACCCATTCAACTCAGCTCGCCAACTGGCTGCGTAACCACGAGATTGATGTTTGGCGCGGGATCTCACAGGAATGCCGCGAGTCCCCTCATGTGCTGGAGGAAGCCGATCTGATGGTGGCAATGGGGGGGGACGGCACCGTGCTGCGGGCGGCACGGTTGGCCTTCCCCACGAACCTGCCGGTGCTGCCGGTGGCCCTTGGGCACCTCAGCTTTATGGCCGAAATGGGCCCCGAGGAGCTGTACGCGAGCATGGAGTTGCTGCTCAGCGGCGGGGGTTGGCACGATGAGCGGGCAATGATCGAGGCGGCCCTCTGGCGCAATGGCGAGCAGGTGCTGAACTTTGTGGCCCTGAACGAAGTGGTGATGTCGCGTAGTGAGGTGAGCCGGGTGGTGAATGTGGAGGTGTCGATTGACGGCTCGCTGCTCACCAACTACCTGGCCGATGGCGTGATGGTCGCGAGCGCCACCGGGTCCACCGCCTACGCCCTGGCCGCCGGTGGTCCGATTGTCGATCCGCGCTCACGCACGCTGGTGCTGGTGCCGGTGGCCGCGCACCTGACCAACGTGCCCTCGATGGTACTCCACAGCGGCGCGGTGGTGACGTTGGCTCTGCGCAGCCGCCACCACGCCAGCATCGCCATCGACGGTCGCGGCAACCTGCCTCTGCGCGAGAACGACGAGGTGGTGGCCCGGCGTAGCTCGAAGGTCTGCACCTTCCTGCGGCTGCGCCCTAGCAATCAGTTTTACACGCAGTTGGCGGCTAAGCTCAGACGGTAGAAAGAGGGCGAAGGGAGAGTTTTGCTCTCCCTTCACCCTCTCTTCACGCTACGGCATAGGAATGCCGAGAGTGGTGGCCCCGCCGCGTGCCCCGTCGCCGGGGAAGATTGAGCGCTCGGCGACGATTGGTTGGGTGGCGCGCACGACCGCGACCACCGAGCCTTCGTTGGGGTAGAGTTCGTGGACAGCTAGGGTGTAGCGGGCCTCGGCGGGTACACGAAATTGCTGCTTCGCCGTGGCTCCGTCGCCGAAGACGAAGCTCACGGTGACGGTGGTTGGTGCCTGGTTAGGGTTGCTCACGCACAGGTAGTAGGTCGAGTCGCTGGTGCGGCCATCGACAAAGGTCCAGCCGTAGCTCGGTGTCATCGCCCCTGCGCCCACCGTGCCTGCGGCGCTGTTGGCATCGTTAAAGGTAAGAACCCGCTCCACCGCCACTGGGCGGTCGGATGTCACCTCGGTTGAGATACCGACGCCGGGGACTACATCGTTGACGTTGATCACCTGTTGGGTACGCGGCGGGATGGCGTAGCGGCGCGTTTTGCGCAGGCCGTCCGACCCCATGAAGACCGCCTCCACCTTGGACATCTGGTCGTTGGGGTTGAGCACCAGCAACCGCATCTGGAAACTGCCCTGGGTGGTTCCCTCGGCGAAGAGCCAGCGCCGCGAGAGCGTGTCGATGCCACGCCCGGTGCTCAGGCCCGTCTGGCGCAGGCCAAAGCGCATGGTGCGCTCCACAGCGATTGGTTGGGCGGCGATCACCCGCACACCAAAGCTGGCGGACGGCAGAAAGTCATTTGTCGCCACCACCAGCCGATCCTGCGCGTTGATCTGCACCTTCTGCTCAAGCTGCGTGCTGTCGCTGCGCATGTAGGTGATCGTCACCGGCACAGCGGTGGCCTGCGGGTTGAACAGGATGAGGAAGGTGCGATTGGTATCCTCGGTGGAACCTTCGGCGAGGTACCAGATCCGCGAGAGCCGGTCGATGCCGGGGCCGCCGTCCACATCGGTGGTGAGGCCCATGTTGCGCTCGGCCAGGAGAGGCGCGCTCGACTCGACAATCATTGGCAACGAGGTCGTGCTGATGAAGGCGGTGTCGGTGATCAGATCATTCAGGATCAGGTCGCTGCGGGCACCAGCGGGTACACCGACGATCTGGGTGAACGGCGATTCCGCAGGGCGAATGAGCGTCACCTTGGCGTCGGCGGGGGCACCGGTGGGATTAAACACGCTCAGGCGCTCGCTGTAGTCGGCGACGTTGCCCTCCGCAAAATACCAGCGCGCCCGCACGGTAGACTGGTCGGCACGGCTGCGGAGTTGCGGCAGCAGGCTGCGAGTAGCCTGATAGGGATCAGCGGCAGTCGGGTCAGCCTCGTTGTGGCCGGCGATATTCGGGCGCGAGGCGGGCTTATCACCCTCCAGCACCGGGTGCTGCCCGCCGGGGGCAATATCATACGCCTGGCCGAGCCAGGCCAGCAGGCTGACCAGGGAGTTCTGGGCTGCCTCACTGGGCGCAAGATCCGGGGGGCCGATTACCGCAACATGAATGGCCGTATCGCCACCCGAGAGCCGACCCACATCTGAGGTCGGGCCACCCAAGCGACCCTCGAAGATCGTGCCATCGGTGTCAATAACATAGTGGTAGGCCAGATCGTCCCAGCCGAGTACGCTGGTTTGATAGGCCAGCAGGGCACGCATCAGGTCGATGCTGTTGGACACCGTCGGGTCGGCAGCGATCTGGTGAACGATCACACCACGCGGGTCGCTGCGGTTCAGGCGGGCAGCCTCCACGCGACCGCTCCAGTCGCTGCGACCGACCAGCACCGGACGCAGGGTGAGAGTCTCCTTTCCCGCGAGGATCGGACGACGCGGCATGCCCGCAGCGAGCGTCGGCGGATCTTGCGCCGTCTGGAGGTAGCTCACCGTTACCGAGTTGAGCGTTGCGGAGGCGCGGGCGACCTTACTGGTAAGGCTGGCCCGCAGTTGGAGGTAGCTGCTATCGGCGGGAAAGACGAGGACGTTAGCGGAGGCGAAGGCTCCATCGTCGGCCTGTGAGCGAGCGTCGCCGCCATCGAGAGACTGCCACGCGCCCCAGCCATCATCAGGGTTGCCTTCTGTGGGCGGTGGGGTGGCCCGTGCGCGCAGCTCCAGCCGCACATCGGTACCCGTGATCTGCTCCGCGTCCCAGACAGCCCCGACCGTGTTAAAAGGAAACGTCGTGGCAAAGGGCAGAGACAGGAAGACCCCGGCCACCTGATCTTCGGCGAGGCGCACCTCGCCCCCAGCGTTATTCGTCATTAGCAGGCCGCTGGAGGCACCGGCATCCCATTGGGCGACATCGCTCAGCTTCCAGGAGTCCACCCGTACCTGCGGTGCCTGCTGCGCACGGGCGGGTAGGGCGACGGAGAGCAGAACAATGACGAACACAAGGGCGAGAGCGTGCGGAAGAGAGGCGCTTCGGCTCATGGGCTTCCTTACTTCTCAGGCTTCACAGCACCGTTAAAGGCTCCGCGATACGAGTTTGACGAGTCATAGAGCATCCAGCCGTCCACCTGACTGAACGCCTCGGTCGCATCAATCTGGGCGCGCACCTGCTCGGGGCCATACTTCACCACCTTGTAGGCCCAGGGGTCGGTATGATCCTGGAGCCAGGGGCGTAGGCGGGCGTACTGGCCCTGGATCTGCTCAACCCCGGCGGCATTCGCGGCCTTGAGTACAGCGGCTGGCTCATCCACCGGCGAGCTCAGGCCGAAAGCACCGGGCCACCAGAGCGAGGGGTAGACCATCGGAGCGATATAGTCGGTGTAGGCACCCATGCGCTTGATGTCCTGGGCAATCGTCATTGAAGGGCCAAGAACCACGCGCCCGAAGACATCAATTGACATATACGCCCCGGCACCGTTGATGGCGCGGTGGGCCTGCTGCATGAAGCCCGTCAGTACATCAAACATATGATCGGGGTTCGCCACCGGATCGATTGGCTCGGAGAACGTGAGCGTATCACGAAAGCTGGCCTTATTGCCGTACCAGTCGGGGAAGCGGATGTAATCGTAGTTAATCTCATCAAAGCCCATCAAGGCCGCCTCGACGCCCAGTTGAATGTTGTAATCCCAGATATTGCGGTTGGTGGGGTCGAGGTAGACATAACGTATGCCGGGGCCAGGAAAGTCGGCATAAACCTCGCCGGTGTCCTTTTTGCGGATCGTCCAGTCGGGCCGAGCGTCGGCCAGGGCGTTATCGTGCGAGAAAAGCTGGACACGAGCGATGGTATAGATACCCTTGGCCTTGAGTCTCTGCACCAGGGCCTTCATATCGATGTAGTCTTTAGCGAGGCCAAGCTCCTTGGCCAAAGGCACCTGCGAGTCGTAGTAGAGCATACCCAGATCATCGCGCAGGTCGCTCTTCAGATCAACAATGAGCGTGTTTAGCTCAGTCGTGTCGATCAGGTCGATATATTCCTGGAGGGCCTTGGACGAACTAGCCACGGCGGCGGTGACATAGAGCGCCTTGATGGTAAAGCGGTCGAGGGCAATCTCACTCGGCAGGTTGCCGGGCTTCATCTCGATCACCCGCTTGGCGTAGCCGGGCGAGAGAATCTGGAGGTAGCCCTGCTCGGGGATACCCTTGAGGGTGAAACTACCGTCGCTGCTGCCGCGCACCTGCACATAAGCCACATCCGTACCGGGGAGGGTCGCGGTCGCGATCACGGTCGCGTTAGCGATTGGCTTGCCGGTGGCCTTCTCGACCAGCCGACCGCGCAGGGTATCAGGTCGCAGCACCGAGTCGAGGCCGGTGGTGCGCCCGATCTCCTCCGAGAGCAAGGCGTAGCCATCCGCACTGATCTCGACCGTCTTTTCACCCTCGGCGAGATCCTTCAGCTTATAGCGGCCATCGGCGTCGGTGGTTGCGTGAACCTTCCCGACCTTCACCGCAGCGCCGGGCACTGGCTTCCCGCTGAAGCGGTCGGTCACGTGGCCGCTGAGTACATTTGGGCGCAGGACGAGGTCGTGGCTGGTGATACGGCGCAACTCCTGCGTGAGCGGCGCGTACTCTGGGGCGCTGACCGTGAGGATGAAGTGTTCGGGCACACCGACAAAGTTGTAGCTCCCGTCGGCGGCACTGCCCACGTGCAGGGTATTGCTCACACCCTCTGTGATCACCAGATCTGCCCCAGACAGCGGCTTACCTGTAAGGGAGTCATTCACCACGCCACGCAGGACGTTGGGGCGCAGGGTCGTATCGAGCGTAATCGTCAACGTGCCGCTCTGGGCGATCTGCGGCTGTGCCTGAAGGGGCACGTTCACCGGCTCGTAATCGGATGCCGTCACCGCCAGAGTGTCCGTCTTGTGCCAGCGCGACGCCGTAAAGACGCCGTTGGCATCGGTCGTCACCGTAGTTCCGCCGATTTGTACACTGGCCGCGCTGATCGGCGTACCGGTGTACGCATCCTTCACCGTACCCGTGATGACAGGGGCGGGGGCCGCACAGGCGGCCAGCATCGTCGTGAGCAGCAGTATTAGAAAGACGGCACGAGGCCGTCGAAGAGAGTGCGGGGGTTGATCCACGCGGTTCAGTCGGAGCATAGACCCTTTCCTCGGGAGATCTCTTGAGTGCCAGTGGCAGATTCAGGGGGCATGATAAAATTTTTACAGCATGTTGTCAAGTTACTTGGTTTTTACATCATATATGGAGGGAATGTGTCAGGAGATTTGGGGTTCAATGCAAAATGCAAAATGCAAAATGCAAAATTATCGCACCACATTCATTCTTGCATTCTGCATTTTGCATTTTGCATTTTGCATTCTGCCTTCTCAATACCCTACCTCATAGATCTGGTGCGGCTCCTGCTTACCCTTGAGTTGCACGTGGCCGAGCGAGTGCAGGTGCCAGGGCATGTCAACGCGGGGCAGAACGTCGTAGAGGTGGTAGGAGAAGATCACTTGTCCAGCGCGGGCCAACCCCGAGAGTCGGCTCGCCGTATTGACCACATCGCCGATCAGGGTGTAGTCCTGGCGCTGGGTCGAGCCGATATTCCCCACCACCGCGCGCCCGTAGCTGACGCCCACGCCCATGCCGATCTCCATGCCCAGATCCTCACGCCAGGTGGCGGCCAGGTCGCCGAACGCACGCTGCATATCCACTGCGGCGGCTAGGGCGCGGCGCGGGTCGTCGAGGTGGGCAATCGGTGAGCCAAAGACGCCGATCACCCCATCGCCGAGGAACTTATCAATGGTGCCGTCGTGGGCGTAGAGTACCTCGGTCATGGCCGTAAAATAGCGGTTGAGGATCTGGGTGATCAGCACCTGCGGGTCGGTACGCTCGGTGAGGGCCGTGAATCCACGCAAGTCGGCGAAGAGCACGACCACATCGCGCTCGGTCGGGTCGCCAAACTCGCCGCCGGCGCTGAGTAACTGCTCGGCCACCTGGGGCGACACATAGCGCCGGAAAACATTGCGTACCCGCTCGCGCTCCTGGCGCTCCAGGTGCTTGATCGCGCTGATGTCGCGCAGGACGGCTACCCGGCCAAGGGGCTGACCGTCGGCGCTCTGCACCGGGGCCATGCTCACGCTGTAGACCGTGCTGTCGGGCAGGCTGATCTCGGTCGACTCGCTGGCGGGCGGATCGCTCTGGAGCAGGGGTAGCAGCCGGGCCAGGGCCGGGTCGGCCGATCCCGCCAGGGTGTGCAAGGGCTTACCGTGGTCAGCGGCAATGCTGAGGCGCAGGCGCTCCTCGGCAGCGGGGTTGGCCAGCAGCAGTTCACACTCCGGGCCGATCAGCAGGATCGGGTCGGCGGCACCGCGCAGCACGGCGTTGAGGGTCGAACGCTCGTCGGCGACCACGCGGTAGAGGCGGGTATTCTCGATCACCTGGACGATCAGGCTAGAGACGGTGGTCGCCAACTCCAGGTCGGCCCGGTCAAAGCCGTTCTCGCGACTCGTAGCGTCGATGAAGAGGACGCCAAGGGTACACTGTCCGGCCAAGAGCGGTACCGCCAGCACATCCACAATCTTGCGGACCTCAAGAAAGCGATAGACAGTGGCCAGTGCGGGGTGGGCGGGCAGGTTGCGCAGAAGCTGTGGCTCACGCAGCATGGACACTATCTGCTGGGCGTTGGGGAAGGTGGAGATCAGCCGGGTCAGGTCGCCATCGTAGGGGCTAACCGCACCATAGATGGCCACCAGGGCGTTGCCGTGCGGATCAACATCGCCGAAGAGCAGCAGACCGGCGTGGCGCACCCCGAAGATCTTGGCCACGGCTTCGGCGGCCAATTGGAGGTTTTGCGGCGCGTCGAGCTGGGCGGTGATCGCCACCGAGAGCCGATTCACCTGGCTCAGTTGCTGGATCCGCTGCTGCTCGTTCTCCAGAAGGCGTGCGTTCCCCATCGCAATACTGAACTGGCCCATAATCGCGCTTAGCACCGCTTCGTCGTTGGGGCCAAAGGCACCGAGATCTGTGCTACGCACATCGAGGGTGCCCAGAATCTCATGGCGCAGGATAATCGGCACCACCAGTTCGGAGCGCACCTTGGCATCATCGGGCAGCAGCGCCTCAAAGCGTGCATCGGCAGCGACATTGTTCACGCGGACGATCCGGCGATGCTCCTGCGCCCAGCCATTCAGTCCACGGGTAGCGGGGAATCGCAAACTCTGAGGCGACTCGCCGCCAAGGCTGCCGGCTGATGCCTGGAGTACCAGGTCGTCGCCATCGCGGATGAGCAGGCTTACCAGGGGATAGCCAAACTGCTGCTGGATCATATAGACCAACAGGCGCGTCACTTGGTCGGGCTGCATCAACTCGGAGAGGAACGCATTAATCTCATTGATCTTGCGCAGTTCCTCGGCCCGCTGGGTGAGCAACTCCTTCTGGCGCTGGGACACGCGGAAGAGTTGGGCACTCTCCAGGGCCACGGCGCTCTGGGCAGCCACCGATCTGAGCAGTTCAATATGCTCGTCGAGAAAGAAACC
Source organism: uncultured Oscillochloris sp. (assembly GCA_903877945.1). Taxonomy (GTDB): domain Bacteria; phylum Chloroflexota; class Chloroflexia; order Chloroflexales; family Chloroflexaceae; genus Oscillochloris. The sequence continues at coordinate 17,453 of CAIRFY010000664.1, forward strand.
GGGCGTATGGTGAACCAGCGTGATCACACCGAGCAGGTTATGCTCGCGCAGCACGGGCATCGCCGCCACCGAGCGCACGTTTGAGTGAACACCCAGCGATGAGAACCAGCGCACATCGAGACGGGTATCTTGGATTACTACCGGGGCGTATTCACGTATCACCCAGCCGGCTACGCCGTGGCGCATAATATCGCCAAGCATGGGAGATGCGGGGTTACGGCTGCTGGAGTAGCAGAGTGTGCGGTTGTCATCAAAGTTGGTCAGGATAATGCTGGCCCGAATGGCCCCCACGGCGTCGGCCAGATGGTCAAGGAAGCGGGTGAGCAGCACATCAAGATCAATGCTCGCCCCAAGGTCGCGGGTGAGATGCAGCAGAAGTTCGGTCTTGCGCTGCTCATTACTCAGGCTGCGCTGGGCGCGCTGGAGGCGCAGCATCGCCCGCATGCGGGCCAGCAGTTCATCGATCTCCACCGGCTTAACCAGAAAGTCGTCGGCACCTGCGTCCAGACTAGCCACGCTCGTGGAGAGGTCGGCGTGGGCGGAGAGGATCATCACCGGGATGAAAGGCTTGGTCAGGTCAGCCTTAATCCGGCGAGTCACCTCGTTGCCATTCATCCCAGGCAGGCCAAGGTCGAGCAGGATGATGTCGGGGGTGATCAGGTTAAGGTAGGCCAGAGCCTCCTCGCCACTGCTGGAAAGGGAGACACGGTAGCCGCTGTTGCCGAGCGCATCGCGGTAGATGCGACGGATGAGGTCGTCATCCTCGACAATCAGGACGTGGGATGGCTCGACCATGGTATGGCTGTTCGCGTGTTGGCAAAACGCTATACGACAGACTATAGCGCATTGCTATGCCAAAAGTAGGAACGTGACGAGCAGTATAGCATATGCCGCAAGGGGCGGCACGGCGTGGTATGATGCGTATGGGGCGCAGCACGCTGCGCCCCATACGCATTATACCCGCCGAGGATCTTATGACCGACCGACCCGATATGACGGCGGAGGCTCTGCGTGCCGCCGCCGCTACGGTGATCCTGATCGACAGTGTCGAGATGAGCCAGCGCGGGAATCTGGTGGCACACCGGTTCATTGGTCATCTACGCATGGAGGCCCAGGCCGCCCATGACGCGGTGGCACCACGCTTCCAGGCGCTGGGCTATACCGCGTTGCTTCAGGAGGGGCGTGGTGGCGTGGCCCTAGAGGCCATGCCGGGCGTCTTTCGCCCCGCCCCTTCGCGGCTCTGGGTGGCCCTGCTTCTCTTTGGCCTCACGGTCGCTTCGACCATCGCCGTGGGCGGACAGGAATTGGCAGGGTTCAATCTCGGCTACGGGCTCGCCTACAGCGCGGCGCTGCTGAGCATCCTGCTGGCCCACGAGCTGGGCCACTACATTGTGGCTCGGCGAGCTGGCGTGGCGGTGAGCTATCCCTTCTTCATCCCGCTGCCGCCGCCGGTCGGTATCCTGGGCACAATGGGGGCTTTCATCTCGATCAAGGAGCCAGTGCCGAACCGGCGTACCCTGCTGGCCATCGCCATTGCTGGCCCCCTCGCCGGCCTCGCGGTGACGGTGCCGGTGCTGCTGATCGGCCTGAGCCTCTCGACAGTCCACAGCGTAGCCGAGATGCGCCTAGCCATGCCTGATCAGGCGTACTTTACCGAGGGCAACTCGCTGCTCTACGCCGCCGCCAAGCTGCTGATCTTCGGGAAGTTCCTGCCCGGCGGCGGCCAGGATGTCTTCCTGCACCCGGTGGCTATGGCTGGCTGGGCGGGGCTGCTGGTCACTGGGCTAAACCTGATCCCGGCAGGGCAACTCGATGGCGGGCATATCTTCTTCGCCCTGTTTGGGCCGCGTGCGGCGCAGATCGCCAGCATGATCATCGCCGTACTGCTGCTGGTCATGGGCTTCATATGGAGCGGCTGGTTCCTCTGGGCGGTGCTGGTGGCCCTTCTCGGTCGTGCCCGTGCGCCCCTGCGCAACGAGGTGACGCCGCTTCAGGGGCCGTGGCGCATCCTGGCTGTGGTCGGATTGATCGTCTTTGTCGTGGTGTTCACCCCGGTGCCGATCACTATTGGGATGCCCTGAGGGATTTTGGATTGGGGATTTTGGATTTTGGATTTTGGATTGGGGATTTTGGA
>CAIRFY010000665.1 GCA_903877945.1 uncultured Oscillochloris sp.
GATAGCCGATAGCCGATAGCCGATGGCTGATGGCCGATGGCTGATGGCGGATGGTCGATGGCGGATGGTCGATGGCTGATGGCTGATGGCTGATGGCCGATGGCTGATGGCTGATGGCCGGGGGCCGGGGGCCGATAGCCGATGGTCGATGGCTGATGGCCGATGGCTGATGGTCGATGGCTGATGGCCGGGGGCCGGGGGCCGATGGCTGATGGCCGATGGTCGATGGCCGATGGTCGATGGCTGATGGTCGATGGCTGATGGCCGGGGGCCGGGGGCCGATAGCCGATGGTCGATGGCTGGGGGCAAGAAGCCACGATCCAGACGATACCGGCGTAGAGTTCGAGAAAATAGTTGCTGTATGCACCGACCTTGCCCACTCCGACAGCGGTCATCACGCCGAAGAGGATATAGATCAGGGCGGGGGTTAGCGGAATGTTCAGCGGAGGGAATGCGGAGAGGGAGTGTCTTTTCCAAAAAAAATACCCTCCGTTTTTTTGGTGATGGGCTACAAGGGACAGCAGCGCGGCGGCGGCCAGGGGCCAGCGCAGTTGGAGTTGGGCCTTCCAGAAGCCCTGGGCTAGGCTGGCGTCCCAGCGGTTGGCGTTGGCGGCGATCACGTGCGTGGCAAACCAGCCGCCGCTGGCTGACTGAAGCAGGCCGAAGAGCAGCCCGCCACCGCCGACGATAGTGCCGCCAAGAATGAGGATGGCCCGCATCTGTGGCCCGCGCTCTGTTCGGCCCGCCCGTAGCAGATCCACAAGCAGCCACAGGCTGGCCGCAGCCGGGGCGGCAATCAGCGAGGGCTTGGTGAAGAGACAGGCCAGCAGGAGCAACCCGGCGAGCGCCGGTCGGCGGGGCGCGCCCGGCCTGCCCAGGGCCACCAGCCCCCACAGCCCCAGGCTGATCCCGAGCAGATCGACGCGCATGAGGGCGGCCCACTCGCGGACGATGGGCACGGTGAGGAAGAGCAGGCTGAGGCCGAGGGTGCCCCAGGCATAGTTTTTTGTTGCTGTAGAAATCTTTGGGGGTGGCGGAGCCACTCCCAAACCCCCGCTAGAGGGACGGGACAGCGCAGTGATGGCGGCCACTGCGGCGAGGGCGGAGAGCAAGGAGATCAGCCGTCCGGCGAGCAAGGCTGAGCCGGTGAACGTGGAGAGACCAGCGCAGAGCAGCAGGTAGAGCGGTGGGTAGTTAATGATCAGGTAGGGCGAGGCCGACGGGTCGGCGTAGAGGTGCCAGATCGGCGTGCCAGCCCGTAGCTGATTCACCTGGGCCAGCAGCGGCCCCTCGCCGTAGTCGAGGGGGTGGGGGAAGCTGAGGATCTGGCGAGCGTGATCCGCGAAGTAGAGCAGGTAGGCCACCATAACGACGGCGAGGCCGATCTGGGCGATGCGCAGGGCCGTGCGGGCGAGCATGGGCAATCCCGTAAAGTTGAACCATGTCTAGCTCACTATTCTACCCGAAGACAGGGAAGCACGGGCATCCTGCACCCGTGGTATGATCGCAAAATGATCCCTAACCATCCACATCATTGTCTGGCGGAAGAGCGTCTGACCCGCCGCGAACTGATCCGGCGTGGGCTTGCCCTGGGTGTGGGGCTGCCGACCATCGCCGCCCTGGCGGCGTGCGGGGCCGCACCGGCCCAGACGACGCCTCCGTCAGTGGTGGCACTGCGGCCCGCCACGCCCACAGCCGTCCCGACAACGACGCCTACGCCTGTGCCCACACGCCTCCCCTCGGCCACGCCTGCGCCGTTCGCCACACGCTTCGCCGTGATCGGCGACTACGGCATGGCGGGCGCTAACGAGCAGACGGTGGCGGCAGAGGTGATCGGCTGGTCGCCCGACTTTGTGATTACCACCGGCGACAACAACTACCCCAACGGCAGCGCCGACACCATCGACCTAAATATCGGCCAGTACTACCACAGCCTCATCGCGCCCTACAAGGGATCCTACGGGGCGGGCAGCGCCGAGAACCGTTTCTTCCCGGTACTCGGCAACCACGACTGGGTGAACGGTGACGCCAAACCCTACCTAAACTACTTCAGTCTGCCGGGGAATGGTCGCTACTACCAACTGGATCGCGGCCCGCTACGTTTCTTTATGCTCAACAGCATGCCCGATGAGCCTGATGGCACCTCCTCGGACTCGGTACAGGGCCAGTGGCTCCAGGCCAGCATGGCGGCTTCGCAGGCGCGCTGGAAGGTGGTGGTGATGCATCACCCGCCGTTCTCGTCTGGCCTCCACGGGTCATCGAACTGGACTCAGTGGCCCTTTGCGGCGTGGGGCGCGCAGTTGGTACTCTCCGGTCACGATCACAGCTACGAGCGGATCGTCCGCGATGGAACCACCTATGTGGTGAATGGACTCGGCGGCGCTCCTCGCTACAATCGTGGTTTCATGCACGTTGAAGGCAGCCAGATCTTCTACAGTCAGTCTCACGGTGCGATGCTGGCGACCGCCGATGAGACGATGCTGCGTATGCAGTTTATCGCGCACACCGGCGATGTGGTGGATGACTTTACGCTGAGATGATGTTGCGGGGACTGTGCGCCCTAGCTAGGGTTACGTCAAAGTCGTGTGATCGCCGCTCAGCCCTCACCCCCCAGCCCCCTCTCCCTGAACGGGAGAGGGGGAGTTGGATGCATCCTGCTGCGGAATCTCCCCTCTCCCCGTGAGGGAGAGGGGCAGGGGGTGAGGGTGACTTTGCAATAGCCCTGGTGCGCCTGCCGGGTGTTCTCTGGACACGGCAGGGTGCGCGTGCTATAGTCCAGAGGGCCGTTAGGAAGCGAACGTGTAAATAATAACCCTGTGGGCAGCGATGATCATCCCTTTCCAGATTGTGATCGGCGGACGTGGGCCGGGTGTGGCCTGCGGGCTGCGTGCGACTGCGGCGGGACGCAGTACCGAGGCGAGCATTCAGATCCCGGTGCCGGATGGCGACCCGGTGGCCTACGGAGCGGCTCTGGGGCAGGCGGTGTTCGTGCCTGCTGTGCGCCAGTTGCTGCTCGACGTGGCCCGTGGGGCGGATGATGCCGGGGCGCGCATCCAGATCCAGTTGCGGACAACGCCCGAGCTTGCGGGGTTGCCGTGGGAGTGGATGAGCCTGGGGACGGAGACGCTCTGGCAGCCAGCGATCCGCGAGGATTATACGCTGGTGCGCGTGGCGCAGGGGGCGCATCCGCCGCCTACGCTGGCGGTGGCCGCGCCGCTGCGCCTGCTGATCGCCACGGCACCGGGCTGCGGTGGGCAGGCCGACGCCCTCGGGGCGGCCCTGGCCGGCGAGGTGCGCGCCCGCCGCCTGATCGTGGACCGGCTGCGCGACGCTGACCCTGCAAGTCTGGCGGACGCTCTGGCCGAGGAGCCGTGCCACCTGCTGCACCTGATTGCCCCGGCTGTGCCCGGTCTGAGCGGCGGCCCGGCCCGGGCGGCGCAGCCCCGGCTGCGCCTGGGCCGCAGCCTTGATGCGCTGGCCCTGGCGAATATCCTTGAGGATTATCCCACCCTGCGTATGGTGACGTTGTCTGGTAACGGGCCGGAGTCCGTCGGGCCGATGACGACCCTGGCGGTGGGACTGCATCAGGCGCTCGGGCTGGCGGCACTGTCTATGGGCGATCTCGATGGCTCACACGCGACTGACTTTTGCGCGGCATGTTATGCGGTTCTGGCGGCGGGCGAGCCGGTCGATCTGGCGGTGACGGCGAGCCGGGCGGGCCTGGCAGAGTTTGGTGGTCTGTGGGGCGCGCCGCAGCTTATGCTCGCGGCGGGCGGTGAAGAGCTGTTCCGCATTGGCGCGGCTGAACCCGCGCCCGCCCGCGCCGCCCGCCCCGAGCGTCGCCCCGAGCGGCCCGAGCGTCCCGCGCAGCCGCCCGCCACGCGCCGCCCCGCAGTCTCGCGCCAGATGCGGGGCAGGCTCGATGCGGCAATCCAGATCTTTCAGCCCCTGGCTCGTCCGCTGCTGCGCTCGCCCCTGCGCGGGCGCGGCGCGGCGGATGTCCCGCCGCCTCGCCTCAGCCGACGAGTGATCATCCTGATTGTGGCAAGCCTGATCTTGATCCTGATGGTGGGCCGTAGCCTGCGCTGGCCCGACTCAACCAGCCCGTCCACGTCAACCACGCCGACGGCACGGGTTCTGCCATCCCCCAGGGGCGAGATCCCGGCTGTCCCGGTTATGGCGAGCGGAAGCGATACACGCAACGTCATACTCGCCGATCTGACCCCCACCGCTACGGTGGAGTCCCCCCCGACGATCTCACCCTCGGCACCGATGGGAAATCCGCTGGACATCCCGCCGCCCACGGGGTTTGCGACCTACCTGGCCGCCGAGGGCGACACCATAGACGGGGTGGCGCTGCGGGCCGGGAGCGACCCGCAGGCCATCCTCGCGCTCAACCGCATGGCTCCGGGCGAGCCGCTACGCACCGGACGGCCTCTGGTTGTGCCGATCTACCGGGCTGGCGAGGCTCTGCCCGAGGCTCCGGTCATCGTGCGCGGGAATGCGACACGTCCCGAGGTGGCGCTGACCTTCGATATCGAGATTGACGACCGGACGCTCTACGCCTTTCTCGACATCTTGGCGGCACGCGGCATCAAGGGGACGTTCTTTGTAACTGGCCGCTGGGTCATTGCCTACCCCGACGCGGCGCGGCGAATCGTGGCCGAGGGCCACGAAATCGGCAACCATTCGCTGACTCATCCGTTCTTCACGCAAATCGGCATGGATGGCGTATCCCCCGAACTCGACAAGACTGAGCAGCTCGTCCGTGAGGCGACGGGTGCCTCCACCCGGCCTTACTTTCGCTTCCCCTACGGCGCATCCAATCAGCCGGCGATTGACCATGTTGCCACCGACGGCTATGTCCCCTACCACTGGAGCGCCGATGATGCCGCGATCCCCGGCTGGATGAACCGCGCTACCGCCAACCCGGCCCAGGTCTACGGCGAGATCCTGCTGATGCACCAGCGCCAGAGTACGGTGGACTCCCTGGCCGGGTGGCTCGATCAGATTGCGGCCCTCGGTCTGCGCCCCGTGACTCTCGGCGAGGCGATGCGGTAGGGGCGGGGCGCAACATACTGCGCCCTATTGCAAAGTCGGCGTCAGCCCCCTCACCCCCTGCCCCTCTCCCTCACGGGGAGAGGGGAGATTCCTCCGCAATAGGAACATTCCGCCCCCCCCCTCCCGTTCAGGGAGAGGGGGCTGGGGGGTGAGGGTTGAGCGGCAATCACGCGACTTTGCTCGTGCCCCCACCCCTACTCTGGCTCAACAACCGGCCCGTCTGGCGTATCCTTCACCTGCCAGCCAGCGACGACGATCCGAGCGCGCAGCACATCGGCGGCCGCCCAGTCGCAGCGGGTCCGGGCATCCTGACGCTCCTCCACCAGAGTCCGTACCTCGTCTGGGACTCTGGGGGTGGCCGGGGCCACCCGTGGGCGGCTCTCCGTCTCGGCCCAGACCTCCGGGGGCAGCCCTGCGCACGGGTCGATCATCTGAAACGGCCCGAGATCGCTCAGGACAAAGCGACTCGTGCGCGGGTAGTGCTGCGTCCTCCCCGCACGCATCACGGTCACCCCGCCCCGGCCCATCACCTCAGCCTGCTCGCCTGCAAGGTCAAGTACCAAGCCCGTATGCTCATCAATCCCCACCACCGTCAGCTCGGCGGGCAGCAACGTCACCATCTGATCATAACGTTCCTGGCCCATATAGCAGCGGCTCGTATCCAGGTCGGCACCACCCTCCGTATTGTTCCAGTGGGGCACAAAAATGATCGACAGGCCGTAGGGGGCCAGCAGATCGAGTCCTGGCTGCCAGTGCAATTCTGCGCCAACTTTATAAATCTCGTAGACAGGCATGGCCAGGACCCCCAGCGCAATCGTGGCCGCGCTGGCCGAGACAACCGCTGCGCCTCGGCGGTGGCGCGCCTGGAGCCGCTGCCAGGCCAGGCTGCCCGCCAGTTGACGCACGGCGTAAGTCGGACTACCCGGCCCGAGGAAGATCATGTCAGACTGAAGCATCGCCGCAGTGGTGGCCGGGTTGTCAGGGCTATGGGCGGTGCCGCGAGCGCGGGCCGGCAGCAGGCTCACCTCAGGCCGCAGATTCTGCAACCGCACCCTCAAAAAGTCGGCCACCTTGTTGGCCACACGCTCTGAGTTTGGCTGAAAACCGGCCGGCGTTTCGAGGATCGACACCCGCAGCGGCACCTCAACTCGCGTGGTGAGCCGGTCATAGACCACGCCGCTGCTCGGGGCCGTCTCACCCGAGCCAAGCAGCGCAATCATACCCGGCCCTTCCGTCATCGTCATAGGGATCTCCTCCGGTCAGGTTCGTGGAACCGTATATATGTCGAACAATCCGCAGCTCGACGTTCCTCACACATTACTTGCCTAGGCCCGTCACCGTAAATCGCGGCAGAACGACCACGTACTACCGTGTGGGCGAGACCTTTTCCAGATCAAGCAGCGCCTGCTTGCGCTCCAGCCCCCAGCGGAAGCCGTGCAGCTTTCCGTCGCTGCCCACGACACGGTGACATGGTACCACCAGCGAGACCGGGTTCATCGCACAGGCCCGGCCCACCGCCCGCACTGCCTTGCGATTCCCCAGGCTCTCCGCAATCTGCACATACGTGCGTGTCTCGCCATAAGGAATAGCCTGTAGCGCCTGCCAGACCTGGCGCTGAAAGGCCGTAGCCTGCACATCCAGCGGCAGATCCATACGCGGCATCTGGCCGCCCAAGTAGGCCAGGATCATCGTAACTGCGTCACTCATCAGATCATCGCGCACCATCTCAGCCTGTGCGTACTCAGCGCGCAGTTCACGCTCCAGGTACACATCATCATCGCCCATGCTCACCGCGCAGATCCCACGGGCCGTGGCGGCAACCAGCAGCCGCCCCAGCGGGCTGTCCACAATCGTGTAGCCAATTTGCATCCGCGTACCTCCCCGCCTCATCGCCAGGAATATCCCCACGAGCCACAGCATACCGCGCCAGCGATGCGCGTGCCATATTCGTCGTGTGCAGTTACAAGCTCACCAGCAGCACACCGACGAGCAACCCAGCCACACCGGCCCACTGACTCATACTCAACCGCTCGCGCAGGAACACCCAGGCCAACAGCACCGTCACGACGCTAAAAATCGAGGCCAGAGCGGTGACAACACTCACATAGGCTCCACTGACGCCGACGCTAAAGCAAAGAAAGGCAGCGGTGTCAAGCACACCCGCACCAACCGCAAACGGCCAGACGGCGCGCCCAAGCCGCACCGGGCGGCTGCCGCTGCGGGCCATCAGGGCCATCGCCACCAGAAACGCCATCAGCCGACCGATCAGCACCGGCCAGGCGATCCCCAGCGTCGGGGTGATGTAGCTGATCGACCAGCAGTAGATACCGATGCAAACGGCGGCTCCCATCGCCTCGATCACGCCACGCGGTCTGCCAGCAACCCCGCCAGGACTCCGTGCGGCAATCACCACACCAACGATCACCAGGGCCGCCCCCCCGAGCGCCAGCAGTCCTGGTCGTTCACCCGTCAGCAACGCCAGGAGCGCCGTGATCAGCGCGAAACTAGAGACAATGGGCGAGACGATTGACAGGGTGCCTATGGCGAAGGCCCGGTAGAGCAGCAGGGTACCACCCACGTTCACCACGTTTGCCGCAATCCCCAGCCCCCAGGCGCTCAGATCGGTCGGCGGAAGGTCGTGGCGAACCAGCAGCACCGCGCTGATCGCGACGATGCCGAAGAGTTGCACATAGAACATCGCCTGAGTCACACCGATCACGCGCGTCACCTGGCTGATCGCGAAGTCGCCGCCGCCCCACCCGAGGGCGGCCAACAGGCCAAAGAGAATGCCCATATGCTATCGCCTTGTATGCTCATATGGCTCGGTACGTCCAAGCCGCACTAGTATACAGGGCATTCGGCATGGTTCGGCGTTGACCCTCAGGGCATGTGCAAAGTCGTGTGGTCGCCGGACAGCCCTCACCCCCCAGCCCCCTCTCCCTGAACGGGAGAGGGGGAGCCGAGCGCATCCTGATGAAGAAACTCCCCTCTCCCCGTGAGGGAGAGGGGCAGGGGGTGA